>DAIDJI010000393.1 GCA_027451455.1 Planctomycetales bacterium
CGCGAGCAGGAGTTGGCGGGAGACGACGAGGACCCGGGCCTCACGGAGTTTCAGTAAGGCCGCCACGGCTTCAGCGGAGGTAACCGAGGTCGATGCGATACGAACGAGGGGGCTCGACCACATCGATGTACCAATTATTCACACCGCCGTGGATCGGGATATCGCGAACATGCCGCTCGGTGGCCGAGGTGGTGTCCTCGCTGGAGACGTCCATCAGCCGGAGGATGGGTCGCGCGGTATGCCATTCCTGGCCGAGTGCCGCCTGGGCCCGCGCCAGGGTGGACCGGCTCAGCTCCCAGTAAGCATGCAGCCAGTAGGAATCGCGGGTGAGAACGACAATCCGGTCTTTCTGGTGAGCGTGATCGAGCTTCGAGGCCGGAAGCGCCGCCGGCACCATCGGCCCAGAGGTCGAGGCATGGCCGTTCGAACGAGCCAAGGCCGGGACAGGGCGATTCGAGCCCGCCTCCTTCCGAGGCGAGACGGGGCTGGGGCGATGACCGGCCTTTGAACGGGATGCCGGCTTCCGAGGAGCTGTCAGGGCCCGGATTAACTGGTCTTTACGCATGGCATGCCAACCAGGGATCCCCTGATCCTTCGCCAGCCGGGCCAGGTCCTTCTTATTGCAGTCCTTGAGTGCATCGACGGTCATACGGTACCACTCCGACACCCCGCTGCGTCCCACTTGAGTCCCGCGAGGGTGGTTGTAATGCGTTCGATGATCATCCGTGAGTGGACCGATCCGGAAGATTCCATGCATCCCGGACTGACACTGCGCACGGGGCCTCGACCCTGTCCCATGGACCGGCCTCCCTGCGCCTCGACTCGATTCCTGCAACAGACCCTTCAGGAGCGGAGGCGGAGCCAAGAGGAGGGCTCCGCCTGATTCGACCAGCGGGCGGTGTGACGACGGGCCCGATCCACAGAAGGCCCCGAAACAAAAAAAGCGGCCAGCAGCCCCATCTCAGGGACCACCGCCGCCCAGTTCGTCATTCAGGAGGGGCTCTCACGCAGGGTTGGAAGCATGTCGCCCCCCCGGATGAGTGAATCTACTAATCGGGCCCTGTCGGAAGTTTCTCGAAACACCGACCCCCGCATTCGACTGGGTAGGAAATAACATATTCGGCCGATGTCTGTCAATCGTCGCACGGGGATTGTGTACGGAATCGGACACCGGCCGGAGGGGAAAGCTCCGAGGCCACGACTTCGTGAAAAAATTCTCAAAGGGGCGGCTGCCGGTTGACAGGGGCTCTTCGGGGAGGATAGATTTCTTTCTCGGCGACCGTCTGGGGATCATGGTTTTCCTGGGGGGGCTGGCTGGACCGAGTGGCCCGCGCGGGCCCGGCCATCGTGCGGGAGTCAGGCTTGAGCAAGCAACCCGATCGGCGGTCCTCGCTGGCCATCGGCCTTGATCTTGCCTCACGGGTCACAACGATCGGACTGGAATTCGCCTTGCCCGCGGCGGCCGGATACGGCCTGGATTCGTGGCTCGGGACGAAGCCCGCAGTTACGGTCGCGGGTGTGGTGCTCGGATTCCTCACCGGGATGTTCCATGCGGTGAAGATGGCCAGCCGAATGCCGAGTGGGCCTGGGCGGCCGGCGTCGAAGGGGGGCTCATGCGAGGAGCTTCCCGGCCCCTGAGGGCGCGGCCCCGAAGCGAGCTGCCCTGGCTGATCGCTGGCGGCCCCGGACCCCGACTGGACGGGGCCCTGGAGAGGCTCATTGAATCGGCCCGACCGAGAAGAAAGTCACTGGTAGAACGAAGATGGCTGGACACTCCGAAAGCCCACTGAGCCACGTACTGGACCGGGCCACGATCGAGTTTCCCTGGTGGAATCCCGGGACGTTCGAGACGAGCCTGACGCTCCCCTGGCCGTTCACCAAGTTCATGGTGATGGAGTTGATCGCGGGGCTGCTGATGGTGGCCGTGCTGGTGCCGACGGTCCGGCACATCGCGCGGACTCAGGTCAGCCGCGGCTGGTTCATGAACCTGGTCGAGACTTTGCTGCTATTCATCCGGGACGAGGTCGCCCGACCGGCGATCGGCGGTCCGGCGGCCGATCGGTTTCTGCCTTACCTGTGGACGGTCTTCTTCTTCGTCCTGTTCAACAACCTGCTCGGGATGATTCCCGGCGGTGCCTCGGCAACCGGCAACATCAACGTGACGGCCGTGCTCGCCCTGATGACCCTTGGTGTGGTGCTCTACTCGGGAATGAAGGAGATGGGGGCGGCTGGGTTCTGGGTGGCATTGGTTCCTCACATGGAGGTGCCCGCGCTGATCCGGCCGGCACTTTGGGGACTGATGTTTTTCATCGAGATCGCAGGACTGTTCATCCGCCACATCGTGTTGAGTGTCCGGTTATTCGCGAACATGTTTGCGGGGCACGTGGTGCTGACGGTCATCCTGGGGTTCATCCTGACGGTCTGGGGCACGACGTTACAGTATTTCGTGGTGCCAGCGAGCCTCGGGGGCGTCATTCTGCTAAGCGTACTTGAGTTGTTTGTGGCGGTGTTGCAAGCGTACATTTTCACGTTCCTTTCGGCCCTGTTCATCGGGTCGGCGATCCACCCGCACTAGGTTTGGGGACGGGGATTGGGTCGTGTGGTTCCGGGCGAGGATCCGGGCTGGGTTGGGGCTCACGCATGGCCCCGGTCTGGCCATTGGACCGGGGATCCTGGGCTCGAGGCGGAAGAACATCATCGAGAAGATCCTTGGCGTGACCTGCCGACGCCTGGTGATTGGGCTCTCTCCTCGACTGGAGGGAAATCGATCAGCGTCCGGGGGACGCGGCATGGGACGGATCCGGCCGGCCGAGAGGAAATCGAGGCGGCGGAACCGGCCCGGAGGGCGGGCGCCCGAGGCGTCCCCCGCGGCGATCGGGGTGGCGGACGTTGGGCCTCATCCCGCCTGGTTTGTGGCCTTTCCAGAGTTTAGGGGAGTCGAGATTCCGATGAATTGGATCAAGTCGATCGTGCTGGCCGGGGCGCTTTTCCTCCTGGCCGACGGGACCGCCAGCGCCCAGGGGACCGCCCCCGCGGCCGGTCCGATGATTGATCTGGCGGCCCTCGGCGCCGGCGTGGCGATCGTTGGGGCTGGTGTGGGGATCGGCATCCTGGGCAAGGGTGCCCTGGAGAGCATGGCGCGGCAGCCGGAGATTGCCAGCAACATCAACACCTCGATGATCATCGCCGCAGCGCTGATCGAGGGTGTGACGTTCTTCGCGCTGCTGATCATCCTGATCAAGTGAGTGGAGTCCGGGCGTTGAGGCGGGGCGAGCCGGGCCGCCGCCCCGCGACGCCTACCGACCCGATCCCCCGCGCGACCCGAGAGATTATCATGCTGCGTCGATCGAATGCGATTCGAACGGCGGGGGGCCTCCTCGCCCTGATTCTGGCCTTCCTTGGCCCCGCCGCCATGGCGGCGCCCCAGGCCCACGCTCCCGCGGCGACAACCGCCGAGGAGGGGCATGCGGCGACCGAGGCGACCGGTCACGCCGGCAACCCCAACCCGATGGAGGTCCAGCCGGCGCTCTCCTTCTGGACGCTACTGGTCTTTGTTGGACTGCTGCTCCTGCTCGGCAAGTACGCCTGGGGCCCGCTGCTGCAGGCACTTAGCCAGCGTGAGCACCACCTCCAGCACGTTCTGGAGGAGACCGAGCGGGCACGGAGTGAGAGTGAAAGCCTGCTTGCCGAGCACCGCCGCCAGATGGACCGAGCCGCCGACGAGGTTCGTTCGATCCTCGACAAGGCCCGGCAGGACGCCCAGGCGACCACCGACAAGATGATCCGGCAGGCTCAGGAGGAAGCCGAGGCCGCCCGGCAACGTGCCCAGCGCGACATCGCCACGGCACGCGACCAGGCCCTCGCCGAGATCTGGCAGAAGGCCGCCGAGACAGCCGTCTTGGTCGCCGGACGGGTACTCTCTACCGAACTCTCCGCCGACGACCACCGACGTCTCCTCGACGCTGCCATCCGCGAGCTCCCGTCCGCCTCGGCGAACGGCCACGGAGGGTCTTACGCATGACCGCCGCGACCGCCGAAATCGACCTCGGCGATGACACAGTGATCGCCGTCTCCCGGCGCTATGCCCAGGCACTGATTGATGCCGCCGAGAAGCAGGGCCAGGTCGATCCCGCGATCGAGGAGCTGGAAGAGGTTGTGGCCGAGGTCTTCGGACGGTTCCCTCGCTTCGCCGAGATGATGGCGACCGAACGCGTTCCGACCGCGGAGCGTGACCGTATCCTCGTCGAGGTTCTTGGCGGGCGGGCGACTGACCTGGTGCTCCGATTCCTCCGCGTCCTCAACCGGCATGGCCGGCTCGGCCTGATCCGGGCGGTCGCGGTCGAGGCCCGATTGGCCTGGGACCGTCGAAATCGCCGGATTCCCGTCTCGGTCCGCTCGGTCGTTCCGCTGGGCGAAGATCAGATTGCGGCCCTGCGTGACCGGCTCTCGGGGCTGGTCGCCGGCACTCCTATCCTGAGCTTTTCCACCGACCCCGCGTTGATTGGGGGACTGGTCGTCCAGATCGGCGACCAACTCTACGACGCGTCGGTCCGGAGCCGTCTCGCGAAGCTCCGCCATCGCCTGATCGAAGGGAAGACGCATGAGATTCAGAGCCGACGAGATCAGTTCAGTTATCCAGCGTGAAATCGAGCAGTTCTCCCCCGAGGTCGTACGGAGCGAGGTCGGCCAGGTCCTCGAGGTGGGCGACGGCATCGCCCGCGTCTACGGCCTCTCCGGGCTCATGGCCGGTGAGATGGTCACCTTCGAGAACGGCGTCAAGGGAATCGCGTTGAACCTCGAGGAATCCTCGGTCGGCGTGATGATCCTCGGCGAGTATACCGGGATCGAGGAAGGCGACACGGTCACCGCGACCGGCGAACTTCTCCGCGTTCCGGTTGGCGAGGGGATGATCGGGCGCGTCGTGAACGCGATCGGTGAGCCGATCGACGAACAGGGCGCCATCGCGACCGAGATGACCCGCGCCCTGGAATCACCGGCCCCAGGGATCGCCGACCGACAGCCGGTCGACGAGCCGCTCCAGACCGGGATCAAGGCCATTGACGCCATGATCCCAATCGGTCGCGGCCAGCGTGAACTCATCATCGGCGACCGCAAGACCGGCAAGACCGCGATCGCCATCGACGCCATTCTTAATCAGAAGGGAACCGGCGTCATCTGCGTGTACGTGGCGATCGCGCAGAAGGAGTCGACGACCGCCGGGCTGGTCGACGTCCTCCGCCGCCACGGCGCGATGGATTACACGATCGTCGTGGCCGCAGGCGCCAGCGATCCAGCCCCGATGCAGTACATCGCCCCGTACGCCGGCTGCGCCATGGCCGAGTATTTCATGTACGAGCAGGGCAAGCCGACGCTGGTGATCTACGACGACCTCTCGAAGCAGGCCGTCGCCTATCGCGAGGTCTCGTTGCTGCTCCGTCGGCCGCCGGGTCGCGAGGCCTTCCCGGGTGATATCTTTTACGCGCACTCGCGGTTGCTCGAGCGGTCGGCCAAGCTCGCCAACCACTACGTGATCGTCCCCGAGGGAACCGCGCCCGCGAGCGTCACCGACCAGTCCGGTGTCG
>DAIDJI010000394.1 GCA_027451455.1 Planctomycetales bacterium
CGATCAGGAACTACCCGCCGTTTACACGATCGGGAAGCTGCACCGCCTGTTTACCTACGACGGCGACCGCCCCTTTGAAGGGCGCCCAATCCGACATGTCGAGAACTCGGGCCCGCCCTGGGCAAGCTGGAAGGCCACCGAGAACTGGGCGGCACTCGTCGATGATCGCGGGTTCGGAGTCGGCGTGATTCACCCGGGCGCTTATACCTTCCTCGGCGGATATCACGGCAAGCCGAACGTCGGCGGGCCGAAGGACGATCCCACAGGCTACATCGCCCCGGTCCGAAAAGAAATCCTCGATCACAATATTCTGTATGAATATACATATCTTTTGACGCTCGGGACGCTCGACCAGATCCGCGCGGTGGCGAGGGCGGAGCGGGTCGCCGACCCCCGCCCCGACGACCATTTTGACCGCGACCGCCGCCACTGGATCTACCAGGGTCTTCGCGACGACGGCTTCCCGCCGTCGGGCGGATTGCGGCTCCGGTCGACCAGCGGCGACCCTCAGATGATCGGCCCCGAGACCTGGTGGAAGGCCGAAACGATGCCGAAGCTATCGATCCGGGGCGCCTTCAAGGGGCGCGGTGATCGGCTGGAGGTCTTCTGGTCGATCCCGGGGGCTGGCTTCTCGGGCGATCGGCTCGCCTCGACGAAGATCCAGCCGGATGGAGTGCTCCGAACGTACGCGGTCGACCTGGCGGCCTCGCCCGGCTACCGGGGGATGATCACCGGGCTCCGGATCGACCCGCCTTCCGGCGACGAGGCGCGGATCGTCTCGATCTCCTGGCGCCCGGAGTGACCGACATGGGGAGTTGATCGGCGCGCCCGGCCCGCCGATGATGGTGTCCTCATCCCGGGCCGGCCGCGCCTGGCCCGGATCCCACGCCCTGACCCACACCGAAGAATGGAGAGAGACCATGCAAAGGCCGATCTTGACCTGGACCCTCCTGGCGGCGTCGACGACGACGGCCGCGGTCGCCCTTGCCCCGGCAGGTGCGGTGACCGCGAAGGCCGCGGACGCATCGACCCGGTCCGAGTTCGTCACCCTCTTCAACGGCAAGGACCTCTCCGGCTGGCACGGCGAGGACACGATGGACCCCCGCAAGCTCGACGCGATGAGCGAGGAGGCGAAGCAGAAGGTCCTCGAGAAGGGCGCCGAGGATGTGAAGAAGCACTGGCACGTTGAGGACGGCGTTCTGATCAACGACGGTCAGGGCGCCTATCTGACCACCGACAAGGATTACGGCGACATCGAGCTGAAGATCGATTTCAAGATCGGGCCGAAAGGGGACAGCGGGGTGTACCTCCGCGCGACGCCGCAGGTCCAGATCTGGGACTTCACCGAAACCGACAAGACACCCCTCGGCGAGGACAAGCGGAAGGGCTCGGGCGGCCTCTGGAACAACGCTCCGGGCGCGCCTGGCAAGGATCCGCTCGTCGTCGCCGATAAGCCGATTGGCGAGTGGAACTCGTTCCGGATCATCCAGGTCGGCGAGCGGACAACCGTTTACCTCAACGAGAAACTGGTGGTCGACCACGCCCGGCTGGCCAACTACTGGAACCGGAAAGAGCCGCTGCCGGCTCGCGCTCCGATCCAGCTTCAGACCCACAACCACCGGATCGAGTGGCGAAACATCGCCGTTCGCGAACTCTCAGCCGACGAGGCCAACAAGATCCTCGCCGAGCACGGCCACGCCGGATACCGCTCGATCTTCAACGGCGAGAACCTCGCGCAATGGGCCGGCGCCGTCGAGAACTATGAGGCCGTCGCCGGCACGATCCGCTGCAAGCCGCACAAGGGCGGCGTGCTTTACTACCCCGAGGAACTGAAGGACTTCTCCGCCCGGGTCGAGTTCAAGCTCCCGCCCGGCGGCAACAACGGCCTGGCGATCCGGTACCCCGGCCACGGCGACACCGCCTACCAGGGAATGACCGAGTTGCAGGTCCTCGACGACGGCGACGAGCGCTATGAGGGCAAGATCGACGCGCGCCAGGCCCACGGCTCGGCCTATGGAATGGTCGCCGCCAAGCGCGGATACCTCCGGCCCGTCGGACAGTGGAATTTTGAGGAGGTGACCGTCAAGGGCTCGAAGATCCAGGTCGAGCTCAACGGCACCCTGATCCTTGACGCCGATCTTTCCACGGTCAAGGAATACATGCACAAGTCGCCCCATCCCGGCAAGGATCGGACCTCCGGCTACTTCGGATTTGCCGGACACAGCGATCCGGTCGAGTTCCGCAACATCGCGATCAAGCCGATGGACTGACAGCCGGCAAAAAGATGGAAGATGAATGGAAATCTTTTCGGCACAATGAAAAGAAATCTCTTCATCTTCCATCTGCTACCTGGAATCTGGAATCCGAAATCGCCACGCCCCAAAACATGTGCCCGCCAATCCAGTTCCGCCACATCCCCTGAGCCCTGGCCCCAACGAATAGGCCCCACGAAAGCCAGAAACATCCCGACCCCCTCCAGCGCAGGTGGGCTTGTCACGCGCAAGCATGCAAGTCGCCAGATGATGGGTGGACCTCCTCGATCGCTGGAGAGCGATCCGGTAAGTCCAGCCGTCGGATCGGTCTCATTGACATTTGCGCCAGAGGTGGTTCCAATATATTTTGAGGGAAGGGCCGGCGAGATCGCCGGCTCGAGGCCGACGCTCATCCGGGTCTTTCCGGCCAAGGGGGAGACATGGCGTCCGGAACGCAGGAGCTCGAAGCCTTTGTGAGGGAAGCCCTCCTGCGCGGCCTTCCACGGCCGGAGATCGAGCAGGCGCTCCTGCAGGCAGGCTGGACGATCGAACAGGCAAGGAACGCCCTGGGCGCCTTCGCCGAGATCCCGTTTCCCGTCCCCGTGCCCAGACGTCGGCCTTCGCTCTCGGCGGCCGAAGCGTTCGAATATCTCTTGTTGTTCACAACCCTGTATTTAAGTGCCTATCACCTCGGCAGCCTGCTCTTCGACTTCATCGACCGGGCCTTCCCGGACCCGACCTCTCGAATCAACGATCCGTGGACGAACGATGCCATGCGATGGTCGACGGCCTCGCTGGTGATCGCGTTTCCGATCTTCATGGTGCTCTCGCGGCACATCCACGCGGCAATCACGCGAGACCCGGTCAAACGGCTCTCGCCGGTCCGGCGATGGCTCACCTATCTGACGCTCTTCCTCGCCGCGACCATCCTGATCGCCGACCTGACCACGCTCGTTTACAACGCGCTCGGAGGGGAGCTAACGAGCCGCTTTGTGCTGAAGGTGGCGACCGTCGGCGCGATTGCCGGCACCATCTTCGGCTTTTACCTGAGGGACGTCCGCCAGGAAGACCGGCGATGAGATCGAGTCAAGGCGAGAAGATCCTGGCGGCGGTGGTCACGACGATCGTCGTCGGTGCGGTGATCACCGCGATCGTCCTCAACCCTCCGGCCGTGCAGCGTCAGCGCAAGATGGACTCGCGGCGGGTCGAGGATCTGATGACGATCCAGAGGGTCGTCACGGAATACTGGTCGCGGCACAGGTCCCTCCCGCCCGACCTCGACACACTCGGCCAGGAGCCCGGGCTCCGAATCCCCGCCAACGATCCCGAGACCGGCGCGGCCTACCTCTACCAGACCACGGGCCCGAGGTCTTACCGCCTCTGCGCCGAGTTCGCACGCTCGACGTCGGAAC
The DNA here is from genome assembly GCA_027451455.1 of Planctomycetales bacterium. GTDB lineage: Bacteria > Planctomycetota > Planctomycetia > Isosphaerales > Isosphaeraceae > JAKAUH01. The sequence goes on from DAIDJI010000394.1 coordinate 3,665, forward strand.
AGCCCACGCCACCCATCTATCTGGAGAACTGGGCCCACGGCGCCGGGCGGCATTGTTTCGACCTGAAGATCCCAGGCCACGTCGACGACGAACGCCCCGGACGCTAACTCCAGACGCCGAGAATGCGGTTCGGCCGCAACCACCTCCGGAGAATTCGGCGATGTGCGGAGCCCGCTTCCAACTTCGATCAACTTCCGATGCTGCGCTCGAGGTCGGCAAGGAGGTCGGCCACGGTCTCGAAACCGGGGAGGAGTGAGCTTCGTTCCTCGTCGCGGAGCCAGCCGGTTACCTTTTTCTCGGCCGAGATCACGGTCGAGTGGTTCCGACCGCCGAAATACCGGCCAATCTCGCTGTAAGCCGCGCCGGTGTGCTTTCGGGCCAGGTACATCGCGAGCATCCGAGGGTAAGCGAGGGCCCGGGCTCGACCGTCCGACTTGAGCGCCTCGGCCGTCACCTGAAAGAGCTCGCAGACGGCACGCTCGACATCGCGGAGCGCGACCGACTGTGCCGTGTGGCGGATCGTCTCGCGGAGGGCGGCCTTCGCCAGGTTCAAATCGAGCCGCTTGCCGGTGAGCGTCGCCTGGGCGATCACCGTATGCAGCGCGCCTTCCAGCTCGCGAACGCTCGCGCGCAGATGCTCGGCGATGTAAGCGATTACCGCCTCGGGGACATCCACACCCCTCGCCGCAGCGCGGCCCTGTAGGATCGCGCGCCGGGTCGGCTGGTCGGGCGGTTCGAGCTTCACCACCATCCCGCCGAGGAACCGCGTGATCAGCTCGTCGGAGAGCCGATTCATCAGCCGGGGATGCTGATCGGCCGAGAGAATGATGGGAGCGCCCTTATCCATCAGGGCATTAAACGTGTGCAGGAACTCATCCTGAGTCGCCCGTTTCGCGGCGAGAAAGTGAATGTCATCGATGATCAGGGCACCAGCGCCCCGAAGCTTCCCGCGAAAGCTGGCGAGTCCGCCGGTGCGCATCGCTTCGAGGAAGCTATTGGTAAAAGATTCGGCGGTAAGCTGCACGACATTCAGCCCGGGGTGTGACCGCCGGAGTGCGTGGGCGATCCCTTCGAGCAGGTGGGTCTTCCCCAGGCCGACGCCGCCATGCACGACCATCGGGTTAAACGCAGCGCCGGCGGAGGCCGCCATCTCCTGGGCCGCGGCGAGGGCGAGCCGGCTGCCGGGTCCGGGGACGAACTCTTCGAGTCGCCGCATCGGCCGCCTCGGCGTGGCCGAGGCCGGTGCGATCGCCGGGGCTTCTTCTTTGGACGTCGGGCGAGATGACGGGGCGGGCTTCCGGCTCTTCGCGACGGGTTCCGGCTCGGGTGGAGCGGCTTTCGCCGGCGCCTCGGCCACCTCGATCGAGAGCCGGAGCGGGCGGCCAGCGACGGCCTCGGCCGCCTCGATCAGGCTGCTGGAATAGTGGCGGCGAATCCAGTCGCGGAAGAACTCGTCGGGAACGCGCACCTGGACCGCTTCGCCGTCGCCGCTGAGGTCAAGCTCAACGCCCTCGCCAAACCAGAGCCCGAAACGCGACTCGCCCACCCGCTCCGATACGGCCGCTCGAAGAGCGCTCAGATCGATCGATCCCGACGGCTCGTCAACAACGACCTTCCGCCGGCGTGCCGGTCCCTGGGGCTTGATCCGCGTCCGTCCCGCCATGGCTATCCCTTCCCTTCGCGACTCGCGACGGCCGGGGCAGCCCCCCGACCAGGAAGATATGCGCCCTGCGAGTGAGGTTGTCAAAGGCGAAGAGACAGCCGGCACGGGCGAGTTGAGCGGGTGTACGGATGGTGGCGAATGGAGTGTCCCGGAATGCCATCAAACCACAGAGACACCGAGACACCGAGAAATCCAGTACCGAAAAAGGCCCCGGTCTTTTTCCGTTCCTCCTCTGTGTCTCTGTGGTTTGAT
>DAIDJI010000395.1 GCA_027451455.1 Planctomycetales bacterium
GACGGGCATAACTGCCCATCTTGTCGACTTTTCAGGGATTTCGAAGAAACCGCGAGACTCAAATCCTTGTCATCCTGAGACTTGTGGAACGCATGTCGACACCGTGACAGGGCTGGCTTTCCAGCCTGACCTTTTCGAGCGGGTCAGGCTGGAAAGCCTGACCTACTTTCTTACCGCCGTAATAAGGCAATGGCGAGATCCTCCAGCGGGATGACGCGGCGATCGTCCTGATCAACCCGGCGGAGAGCGCCAGGACGATGGATCTTTCGGCGACCTTCTTTCCGGATCGTCCCCTCGGGTCGCACTGTTCGACGACGAGGGCCGGACTTTCGTCGGGGAAGATGAACGAGCCGTCGACGATTTCGTGGCGAGGCGAGGTCGTCCTTCGCGCACCGACCTTCTCGATCCCCGGGCTGCACCCCGATTGGACTCGCCGGTTCCACATCGTGCAGAAGGTCCGGGAGCGGATCGGCCTGCTGTGCGGCTGGGTCCTCGCCGACGTGTAGGTCGGTCAGGGGAAGGTCCGTGAGCCTCGCGACGTTCGACTCTCGGAGTCGAGGCACAAACCGTTCCGTTGAGTTTGTGCCTCGAAGGGAGTCCGATCAATCGCTACTCTTCGCGATCGCCGCGAACTCGTCGTGCATTTTTTGCCAGCGATCGGAAAGCTCGCGGACTCGCTCCGGCTCGCGCGCCGAGAGGTCGTTCGTCTCGGTCCGGTCGGTCGAGAGGTTGAACAGTTCCCACGGCTGCCCCTTCGCCGCGACGAGCTTCCAGTCGCCCAGCCGGATGGCCCGGTTCCCCTCGTGCTCCCACCAGATCGATTCGTGCGTGACCGAGCCGTCGTGTGCGAACGATGGAACGAGACTCTTCCCCGGCATCGGCGGGACGCCCGGCCTGGGTTCCTCGGGATTGGCGCCGGCGAGCGCCAGGAGCGTTGGCGCGAGGTCGATGACGTGCCCGGGGTCGTGTCGCAACTCGCCCCGCGCGGCGATCCCCTTCGGCCAGTGGGCGATCAGCGGCGTGGAGATCCCGCCCTCATGAACCCACGTCTTGTGCCGTCGGAACGGCGTATTCGCCACGTTCGACCACCCCGGCCCCAGGCAGAGATGCGACCGCGCCGAGCCTGCCGGCACCTTTGGATCGTGGCCGTCGTCGCGGACCATGATCTCGGCGCTGGCGCCGTTGTCGGAGAGGAACAGAATGAGAGTGTTGTCCCAGGCGCCCATCGATCGGATCCGGTCGAGCACGCGACCAAGTTCGCGGTCCATCCGGTCGACCATCGCCGCGTGGATCTCCATCTTCGAAGCCTGGAAGGCCCGCTGCTCGGCGGTCAGGCTCGACCAGGGGAGCGGGCGGTTGACCTCGCCAGGTCCGAGCGTTTTCAGGGCCTCGGGGAAGTGGTACGGCGGGCCGACCTCGCGCTCGACGTCCGAGAGCCGGCCGTCGACCAGGCCCATCTTCCGGATTCGATTCCAACGCTCGGCCCGGATGGCTTCCCAGCCCTGATCGTACCGCCCCTTGTAGCGCGCGATGTCCTCGGGCGGGGCCTGCAACGGAAAGTGCGGGGCGTTGAAGGCGACGTAGAGGAAGAAAGGCTGGTCGGGGTGCTGGGCGGCGTGGTTGTCGAGGTAGCCGATCGCGTGATCGGCGATCGCCGCGGTGGTGTAGAAACCGCTCCCGGGCCGGATGGGCGGTAGCCGCTGGTCGTCCTCGAAAAGCACCTTTGGGTTGAAGTACCGGCCGAGATCCTGGATGTAGTACGAATGATCGAAGCCGTTGGCGATTGGCGTCCCGTCGACGTGCCACTTCCCCGAAAGATACGAGCGATAACCGAGCGGTCGGAGCCGCTCCGGGAGCAGCTTCGCCCAGCCCGGCCGACGGCCGCGCGCGCCGCTGGGGACGCCCTTCACGATGTCCCGGCGGACCTCCTGTGCGTAGTAGCCGGTCAGGATCGCGGCGCGGCTCGGCCAGCATCGGGCCGTGTTGTAGAATGACGTGAACCGAACTCCGCCCGCCGCCAGGGCGTCGAGCCTCGGCGTCTGAATTTCGCTGCCGTAACAGCCGAGGTCCGAGTAGCCCAGGTCATCCGCCAGGACGATCACCACGTTCGGCCTCGCCGGTGCTGCTGCGGCGGCGACGGCCGGGGCCAGGGCCAACAGGGTCAAAACCATCGCGATCAGGAGGGAGCGGGCTCGATCGGGCCTCATGCGGTGGCTCCTTGGGGTCGGGGGGTCGCGGTGGAGTGGAAGGCGCCGGATTTGCCCGGTTGCCTCGTCGAGAACGATCGTATCGCGATCCATCGAGAGGTGCGACATGCCGGAACCCGACGAAACCGAAAACGGCCGCGAGCCGACCCCGGAAGAGATTCGGACGACCGAAGGGCCGGTCCTGCTCGAATTCGGCGCGAACTGGTGCCCGTACTGCCAGGCCATGGCCCCGGAGATCGCCCGATTGCTCCACGAGTACACTCAGGTTCGCCACATCCGGATCGAGGACGGCCCCGGGCGCCGGCTCGGCCGGACCTATCGCGTGAAGCTCTGGCCGAACCTGGTGTTTCTCCGTGATGGCGAGGTTATCCGCCAGCTCGCCCGGCCGTCGGCCTCGGAGGTCCGCGAGGGCTTCGAGGCGATCACGACCTGAGCGAGCCGCCTTGCCTCAATGCCGGAGGTGATAGACGCCCAGTTGCTCCATCGCGTCGAGAATCCAGGGGTGGCTCCAGGGGTTGCGCATCGCGTAGCCGACCGAGAGCGTCGAGAGTGCCAGCGCGAACATCGCCAGGCGACGGAGCCGGATCCGGGCGCGGCCGTCCTCGATTCCGCGGGGCAGGAGCAGGAGCCAGAGCGGGATGAGCCACATCACCCAGCGCAGGCCCTGGGCCGATCCGCCGTAGTTTCGGGCCTTGGGCGTCCAGGCGTAGAAGGCGATGACCACGATCGAGATCAGCGAGGTCATCCAGGCCATGGCCTCCATCGGCCGGTCGATGCCGCGGAGCCAGGGAATCGCCGAGAGCAAGGCCAGCACGGCGAAGAGGATCGGGATGGAGATCAGGAGCCAGGCGTACTCGAACTTGTCGCCGCCGGGGGACCAGGCGTCGGGGTCGCGGAGGTAATAGGCGCCCAGGCCGACGATGGTGACCAGCGTCAAAACGATGCAGAGCGTGAGCAGTCGACGTCCGCCGAGCAGCCTTGCGGCGCCCCAGGTCGAGAACAAAAAGAGCGGCGTCAGGGAGAAAATCCCATGGTGGCCGAAGAGCATGTGAAACAGGTAGACGCGTACGTGCTCGGGCTCCTTGTTGAAATAGTCGAGCTCCAGCGGCGTCTCCCAGAAGCTTCCGGCGTAGAGGTAGGTTGGGGTGCCGAACGACTCGTAGGGCAGGTACATCGTGCCGAACTCGGCATACTGCGCCCCGACGAAGGCCGCCACGGGCAGGATGGAGGCCGGGACAAAATACAGGAATGTGCTGAGCGGATACCTCGTCAGCAGGACCAGTGCCATCAGGGCCGCCAGCGAGAGCGCCGGCAGTTCGGTTGCTGCCGCCAGGCCGGCGAAGAAGCCGGCCGCCGCGAACCGGGCCGGCGACATCCGCCGCTCGTCCCAGATCCATAAAAAGTGATACGCGGCGAAGAAGGTCGCGAAGGCCCCGAGAGTGTGGTTGTTGAGTGTCTGGGTGTAGGGTAACAGGTAGGTGCCAAACGTCGCCGCCGTCATGCAGAAGAACCAGGTCCAGTCGTTCACGGCGTACCGGTCGAGCACCCGTGCGAAGAAGACCAGAAAGATCGCGAACGGAATCACATTGAGCAGGAGCAGGATCGGCTTGAAGTAGAAACCGTAGACCGGCCACTTCATCGGTTCCGCCGGCCGCTCGAGTACGCCGATAAACTGGCCCGGATGCGCCGGGTCGGGCTTCTGGACGTTCCGTTCGTACCTCAGTGTTTCGAAGACCTTATCCAGCGGGATCTTGCTGATCCGACGCGCCGGGTAGATCAGCCCGGCGATCACGGTGGAGATCAACGCCGGCTTGCTCGAGTGGAAATGCCGTTCGGATTCGGGGACGCGATCGCGCGTCGGATCTTGCGGCAGGTTGGGCGGCCAGAGGATCTTGTCCTGGGTTTGCAACTGCCAGGGGCACTCGTCGATCACGTACGTTCCCTTCTCGACCAGGCTCCAGACGGTACACCATCGCGAGATGTCGTTGGCCGTCATGAAGGCGGGCTGGCGGAGGGTATGCCCGGCGGCCAGGAACGTCGCCGAGGTGATGAGGACGATCGCCGTGTACCGGCGCACTTCACTCCGCATTCCGGCGGGCTCGCCGACAACCAGAGGCGTTGGGCCTTCGTCGGCGTCGGCGTCGGCGTCGGCGTCGATATCTGCATCTGCATAATCTTCGGCGTCGTCGAGGGAGCCGAACTTGAGGTCGATGTTGGGCGGGAGGTCGTTGGTTGCCTCGTCGTCGATCGGCGGCATCCAGCTTTCGATGTCGTCGAACGGCGGACTCGACTGTTCGTCGGGATCTGGCTTCGGCGGCGGGGCATGGTCATCGCGGATCCCCGTCAGATCGTCCTCGTGGCTCATGGCTGCACCTCGCGGGGGCCGGTCGGCTCGCTGACGCCGAGCGTGGGCCCGTCCTCGGCCCGGGTCGCGATCCGATCCACGACGCTGTAAGTGTCTTCGGGGCGGATATTATAAGCCGTCACCAGCTCGGCGAGGATGCCGAGGCTCAATAGCTGGATGCCGACGCTCAGAAAGGCGCCGGAGTAGAACATCAGCGGTCGGGTGCCGATCGGCTCGTGTTTTGGATCGAGCCAGACAATCGCCAGGTAGAGCAGCCCCAGGCCGCCGATCGCGGTCAGCGTGAGCCCGAACCCGCCCAGCACGTGGAGCGGGCGCTGACTGAACCGGGTGAGGAACCGGACCGTCAGCAGGTCGAGAAAGCCCTTGACCATCCGCATCACGCCATACTTCGACTGTCCGAACTGCCGGGCGCGGTGCTGGACCACGACCTCGCCGACCCGAAATCCCCGGGCATGAGCCAGAACCGGGATGAACCGGTGCAGCTCGCCGTAGATGCCGACCTCGTCGAGGACCTCGCGGCGGTAGAGCTTGAAGCCGCAGTTGTGGTCGTGGAGCCGGCAGCCGGTCATTCCACTGACCATCGCGTTGAAGATCCGGCTGGGGTAGACCTTGTGCCAGGGGTCGTGCCGGACCTTCTTCCAGCCGCTGACGACGTCGCGACCGGACTCCATCTCCTGGAGGAAGCGGGGGATCTCGGCCGGATCGTCCTGGAGATCGCCGTCCATCGTGAAGATGAACTCGCCCCGGGCCGCCTGGAAACCGGCCATCAGCGCGGCGGCCTTGCCGAAGTTGCGGCGGAACCGGATCGCGCCGACCCTCGGATCCGATTGGGCGAGTTGCTGGATCACCCGCCAGGAGGGGTAGAGCTGGGCGGCCGAATTCCACGCAACGCGGTCGGAGCATGGCACGCCGAAGCCGGCGGGCTTCTCGGGCAGCATTTGCTCAACGGCTGCGATGCGTGCCGGGTTCAGA
>DAIDJI010000396.1 GCA_027451455.1 Planctomycetales bacterium
CATAATCGGACCCGACAAGGACATCCCTGCCCCCGACATGGGCACGGATGCCCAGGTCATGGCCTGGATTATGAACGAATACACCAAATATGAGGGTTTTCACCCGGCCTGCGTGACCGGCAAACCCGTCGAGTTCCACGGCTCGGCCGGACGCGAGGCGGCCACGGGCTTCGGGCTCGCCATCGTGACCCGCGAAATGCTCGGACGGTCGAACCGGGCCGTCGCCGGGACAACCTTCGCCATCCAGGGTTATGGCAACGTCGGCAGCTTCACCGCCCGGTTCCTCGGCCAGATGGGTGGGAAGATCATCGCGGTCTCCGACGCCTACGGAGCGATCGTCAACCCCGAGGGGCTTGACCTCGCCGACCTCGACCGCCACGTGAGCGTCTCGCACAAGGTCGTCGGCTACAAGGGAGGCGACGCCGCGACCAACGAGCAACTCCTGACAATGCCCGTCGACGTCCTGATCCCCGCCGCTCTCGGCGGGGTCTTCGATCGCGACCTCGCCCGGGCGGTGCAGGCCGGGCTGATTGTCGAGGCGGCCAACGGGCCGACCTGGCCCGAGGCCGACGAGGTCTTCGTCGAACGGGGCATCCCGGTTGTCCCGGACGTCCTCGCCAATGCCGGCGGCGTGGTCGTCAGCTATTTCGAGTGGGTCCAGAACCTCCAGCATTTCCGGTGGCCGATCGAGCAGGTCCAGCGCGAGGAGGAGCGCCGGCTGGTCGACGCCTTCCGCGAAGTCTGCGACCTGGCCGAGCGCAAGAATGTTTCCCTGCGCACCGCGGCCTTCATGAAGGCGATTTCCAGGGTCGGACGGGCAAAAATTCTCGGCGGGATCTGATTCCGCGCCGGGACTTCACCAACCGGTCTTCGGGGGCGATCACATGGTCTTTCATCTGGCATCGTGGCTGGTCTTCGCGGTCCTCGGCCAGAGTCCGACGGATCTCGCCTCGAAAGGTCCGATCGTGTCGGAGAACGCAAGGCCCGGCGCCACCGACTGGCAACTCACCCGCGTCCGGGCCGATCGCGCCGGCTTCCGAACTCCCTGGATCGAGGGCTATGGGTCGAAGTCGAGCGTCTCCGCCGGCGAGACCATCGAGCTCATGGTCTCGACCCGACCCGCTCGATCCTTCCGGGTCGAAATCTTTCGAATGGGGTATTACGGCGGCCGAGGTGCCCGACTTGTCCAGTCGCTCGGCCCGATCGAGGGCAAGGAGCAGCCCGACCCGAAGCCCGGCGCAGGCAATATCCACGAGTGTCACTGGGAACCTTCCCTCCGCCTGACCATCCCGCCCGACTGGCTCAGCGGCGTCTATCTCGGCCGGCTCACGACCGTCCCAAGCCGCGACGACGAGCCCTACTGGCAGAGTTACATCATCTTCATCGTCCGCGACGACCGCCCGGCCGACATCCTCTTTCAGTGCTCCGACAATACCTGGCAGGCGTACAACCGCTGGCCCGACAATTATTCCCTGTACACCCACCCCAGGGACGGTCAGGGGCCCTGGGCCCACGTGAGTTTCGACCGGCCCTATGGCCGAGAGGCCCAGCATCAGGCGGTCGTCAACGACCCACTCACGTTCGGCTCCGGCGAGTTCCTCCCCCTGGAATTCCCGCTCGCCTACTGGCTCGAGCAACACGGTTACGATGTTGCCTATTGCTCAAATCATGACATGATTTCGCCCGACCGCGGCCTGAAATGCAAGGCATTTGTGAGTGTCGGGCACGATGAATACTGGGACATTCGCCAGTATCGGAGTGTCGAGCGGATGCGAGACGAGGGCGTCAGCCTGCTCTTTCTCTCCGGCAACTCGGTTTGCTGGGTCACGCCGTTCGGGCCGTCGAGCGATGGTCGGCCCGATCGGACGATCTTCCGGGGCGGACCTTACGGCGCAGGGACCGAGTATGCTCGCCAAAAGCAGGCCCAGCACGGCCCGTTCCCCGAGCGTGGTCCCGACGAGGGGCTGCTCATGGGGGCCCGGAACGTTCAGCCGGTCAACGGCGGCGGCGACTGGATCATCCGCCGGCCCGATCACTGGATCTTCGAGGGCACCGGCGTGAAGTCCGGAGACGCGATTCCGGGGCTTGTCGGCTGGGAGTACCACGGCGATCCGCCGAAGATCGATGGCCTGGAAGTTGTCGCGAGCGGGACGGCCTGGGTCAGCGGCGAGACGCCGCAGCAATGGACGGCCACCTGTTACCCCGGCCCGAAGGGAAATTTTGTCTTCAACGCCTCGACGATTTTCTGGGCTCAGGGGCTTTCCTCGCCCCCTGGTCATACTCTCCCCTGGTCGCACTGGTCGCGACCTCACGGCCCCGACGAGCGCGTTCAGCGGATCACGCAGAACCTGCTTCGTCGGGCGATCGCTCGGACGCCGTGAGTGGAGGCGTTCGGCTCTTCGGGAGCCCGGAAGCGAAGACACTCGGCCGCCCGGGGTTTTCGGGGGCGGTCGAGCCTCCCGGCGAGCCGTCGGCCCGAGGGGATGATGGCTCGGCAGGAGGGAGCCTGGCCCATCCGGGCCGATCGGACCGCATCACCGGGTTCGTGCCACCGCACGAGAGCCGATTTCAACCGGCCGATCCGGCCCTTGAGAATGGCGGACTCGATCAGAGTCCGCGTCCGCCGGCGCGCTTGGCCTTGCGGGGGTTGCGCTTGCCGTGGATCTTGGCTCGCCGCCCCTTCGCGACCGGGGAACTGTCCGCCTTCTTCCGCCACTTGTAGCTCTTGCGATGACGCGTCTTGACCTTCATGTGAATCCTCGAACTCCCCGCGGACGCAACTGGGATCCCGACAGCGCCGGGCGCAAAACACCATTATTGGGAACCGAGGGCCGACGTTCAAGTCAATCTGCCCTCGGATCCCAGCAGAAAGCAAAAAGGATCGATCGGGGGATCGACGGGGGCCGCGGATCCGGATCGGCCAGGGGTTGCGTCCTCGGCCCCTGGCCTCGCCTCGGGATCCGGTCTCGGTTACTTCGCGTGGGCCGGCTTCGGTTGGATCTTGACCAGGAAAACCGGACTGACGCGGCTGAGATGGCCCGCCGTGTCGTACGCCCGGATTCGGAACTGATAGATCCCCGGATTCAGCGGCGTGCTGATTTTCACCCGGTAATTGTTATTCCTGCGGACGCTGGCCGACCCGACCACCTCACCCGAGGGTGTCACGATCTGCACGTGAGTGTGGAAGTGGTAGGTCCCGACAAGTGTCGGGTGTCGAAGGGTCGTCTTGATGTGATTCGTGTTTGCCTGGATGCCCTGGTTCTTGGCGATTCTGGGGAGCGAGGGCGGGGGCATCGGCCGGCCGATCGAAAGCGCGGTCTGGAGGATCAGCGAGTAGTCATTGGTCGCCAGGTAGGCCGGCTGGGGGCTCGCGGTGTCGACCTGCGTGACGAGTTTGTAGATGGACGACTTGAGGCTATCGACGAGCTGGGGCGACGCGGATGCGGCGGTCAGCACCGAGCCGAAGTTGTTATTGAGCGTCTTCGCGTCGGCGGCCGTGATCGACTGCTTGCCGACGATCGGCCGGAGGCTCGCGTTATAGTTGTTCAGCGAGTCGGTGGTCGGCTTGTGAATCGTCGAGATGATTTGCAGGAGATCCGACTGGATGGCCTTCAGCTCGGCGGGTGGCAGAAAGCGGCCAGGTCGGATTTGCTCGATGTAAAAGGGAAGGTGCTCGACCCGTAATTCCTTCTGCTGGAAGGTGATCGGGATATTGACGTTGGAAGTGAGCTGGTACCCGAAGATGCTGTTGATCCCGCTCTGATGGGTATAACTGGAGGTTGGGAAAAGGGCGGTCATGAGCGCGCGGGATTCCATTCCTTCGGAGGCGGGCAAGAAGCGGCGGCGATCCATCGCGCGGGGCTCCTGACAGAGCGGGACGCGGGCAAGTCCCGGAGATAGGGCCCGAACAGGCCGGTGCGTCCGGAGAGAGCCGGACGGACGCACCCTTTCCTGGGTGCGGCGTCTAGTTACCAGAAAGGCCGATCTGTGGGAAGGGCGAGCGGGCCAGGGGATCCCACGATCTCGCTACCGTTTCGCGGAACCCGGACCGGGGACGTCGAGGTGGCTCCGCCAGTTCGGGTCGTATTCCCGGGAGAAGATCCGCTGAACGGTCTCAGCGCGGCCGGGTCCGGGCTCGATGAGGGCTTCCAGAGCCTGGCGGAGCTGGCCGAGTCGGGGATCGGGATGCTCGCCGTGCCGGGTCGGTGCCCGATCGAGCCGATCCAGGGTCGCGGCCAGTTCGAGGACCTTGCCGCGCGTCTCCAGAAAATCGCTGTCGAGAACCACCATCGCGTCGCGCCGGCCGGCCATCAATCCACCCCCTTCCGATCTTCGAGAATTCCATCATCCCAGAATCGGGCCGGGCTTGCAAATCCCGGGGTCGGCGTGTGTCTCTCGACGACATAAATCCGCTCGTGGCAAGGGGAACGCGGAAGGCGCCTGGGGCACTCCCTTGGTTCGGGCCAGGGGATCTGTTATCGTGGGGACATGGCCACGCGTTGTGTCGATATCAGCGATCGACGCGGTTATGGGCCCCTAGCCAACCCCGTTCCTGGAGACGAGCGATGCGATCGTTCGGCTTTCGATTGACGTCCCTGGTCGCGCTCTTCTGGGCCGCGATCGCCCCGGCCGCCGCCGCCAACGGCCATTATCGCGACGCCGTCGAGACGGTGTACGTGATGCCGTCGTCCTTCAGCGTCCCGGTGGCGACCTCCTACGTGGTCTCGACCTCGCGCGTGGTTTCGACCTCGGCGGTGGTCCCGACCTCGGTGGTGGTCCCGACGGCCTACGCCGTACCGACCTACTACACGACCGGCTACTGGATGGACCCTCTCGCCGTGGCGCAACCGGTCTACGCCGAGACCGCTTACGTCCGCCGCGGGGGGTTGTTCGGCCGCCGATGGGTCGTCGAGCGGCCGGTCGTCGCGACCCTCTACACGAACTCCCTCGTCCCGACGACCTACCTTGCTCCGACGACGACCTACCGATCGACCTCCTATGCCGTGGTCGATCCGTTCGTCGTGCCGAGCTCGTACATTACCGAGACGGAATGCGTTTGTCCGACGACGGTGGCCTCGGCCGCTCCCAGGGCCTCGCAACCGGCCCGGAGCGACTCGAATGCGAGCAACGGCACCCGGGCGATCCAGAGCCAGCCGGAGGACCGCCGGACGATGAGTTCGGATGTCGAGCCGCCGCCGAGCCAGTTGAATCCGGCCGGTCGAGGCCCTGTCAACGGATCGTCCGAGCGCGGGATCGGTTCACAGGGGGATAGCGAGCCAGCGATGCCGTCCGGCGTCAAGGACAACTCGCCTCCGCCCCCGCCCGCCGCCGTGAACCCGCCTCAGCCCGCTCCGGCCCCGGCGGCGAAGCCCGAGGCGAGCAAGAAGGCGCAGGCCAGCCCGGCGGAGACGGGAGGCATCGTGCCGAGGTCCAACGTCGAGGCGACGGCGCCGCCGGTCGCTCCCGACCAGCCGGCGACCGATTCCAACGCCCTCCCGCCGATCGCACCAGCCGGCGCGGGCCGTCACGAGTCGTTCAAGC
>DAIDJI010000397.1 GCA_027451455.1 Planctomycetales bacterium
CGGTCCGCCTCGGCCAGGCCCTTCGCCGATGCAGGGCAGAGCCCGGGCCACGACTCAGAACGCGTCGGAGGAGATCGTCTCGCCGCCAGCCCGGGTCGCCAGGGCACGCCAGGGCGCCGAATGGATCGAATCCTTGATGAATGCCGCGTGGCCGTCGGCGTACAAAACGTCGACGCCGCCCGGGTGGAGGCTGCGTGCCGCCTTCCAGCCGGGGTTATGGTAGACGATGCAGTCGGGTCGATTGGCATTCGGTGTGAGATAGTGATTATACAGGCCATTTTGATAGTTGCCGTCGAACCAGCTCGACCCCCGGTTGAGGAGCCAACCGTCGGGGGCTCCCGAACAGGCGGAATCCGAGAGCGGCGCCGAGGCGACGCGGGCCATCGCGCGCCTCCAGGGCGACGGGATCGGCGTCGGCGCCGGTTGTGAGTACGGCCCGGCGAGGCCGAGCGTTTGCTCGGCGGCGGCGGCCGTCTGGCTGGTCCCGTCGACGATCGCGGCGATGGAGATCGAGCGCCCGAGGATAAACGAACCGTCGGCATTGGTGGCGTCGCCGCCAGGGATCCCCGACCCGGCGCAGAAGGTGTAATTCGAGGGCCCGAGGTCGGGATTGGGCGGCGGGGCGGAATCGCTCGGGCAGGCGAAGATCGCGACCCGGGCTGCCATCGCGGTCGTGTTGGCCGGGAAGTACGGCCAGAAGAGCGAGCCCGAGCCGGTCGGCTTGTGAGCCAGCGGGAAGTCAAAATTGATCGCGTTGAAGATCGTGGATTGTTCGAGATACGGCGACATCTGCGCCAGGGGCGACCACCGGTACTGCAAGGGCGACGAATCGGCCAGCACGTTTGCATAAGCGTAGAGGAACCCGACCGGGAATCCGTCCCAGCTCGCGTGATAATTGTGCAGTCCGAGGCCGATCTGCTTGAGGTTATTGGCGCACTGAGCCCGACGCGCCGCCTCGCGTGCCGCCTGCACCGCAGGCAAGAGCAGCGCGATCAAAACCGCGATGATCGCGATCACGACCAGCAATTCGATCAGGGTGAATCCGGCTCGCCGATCGGGGCGGGTCGAGGTCATCAAGGAGGCTCCAGGACTCTCGTGGCGCCGGTCGAGATTCGTCCGGAGGCCGATCAGGCGGCGATGTTGTCGGGATGGGGACGCTCGTTTTCTGACCGCCTCATCATCTCCTCGCCGAAGCGGCGCCTCGCCTGTTCGACCCAGGCCGGATCGTCTTCCCAGGGGATCGGAACGGGTGGATGGGCCGCCCTGCCGTTCTCCTCGAAGGCTCGGGCGAGTTCGGCGATCGGAACGTCATCGGGCCGCAGGTTTCTGGCCTCGGCGAGAAGCGGGCGGACCTGCGCTCGATCGCGGCCGAGGCTCCATCGCGAGACCGCCTGCCAGACGAGCAGCTCGGCGCGGATCGCCGGCTCGGGAACGGACCGGAGGGCCCGGTCGCACTGCCGTTCGCATTCGAGAAAGCGGCCCGAGGTCAGGGCATCATGAGCGAGGAAGTAGTAGGGCAACGGATCCTTCGAACCGAGCCGGACCGCCTCCCGGAAGTCGCGCTCGGAAGCCGGGCCGGGATAGGTTATCAGTCCACGCAACTCGTACGGTCGGGGCGATTGAGGCCGAGATTCGATCCAGTGCTCGAGCACATCGTTTTGTCCGCGGATGTCGTCCAGTTCGAGGTAGGAGACCCAGGCCAGAAGGAAGGCGTAATCGATCAGCGGATCGAGCACTCGCTTCTCACCGGGGCTCATGCTACGTATCGATTCCATGGCGGAGTGGAAGTGGTCCAGTAGTTCCTTACGTCGCTGCCGCCAGGCTTGCTCATCGAGAGCCGCGTCTGCGTCGCGGTCTCTGATTCTGATAAGGATCGCGTTGATGACGCTCATCGCGTAAATCGACCATCGCGCGCCGGGGTGCTCTCCTTGTTCCTGTTCGACGATCGCCTGAGCCTCCGCATGCTTCCCCTCTTTGCAGAGGCTATCCAGGTAGGCGAGGGGATAAACCGGGTGGTCCGGATCGAGCTGCCAGACCCGGCGGTAAAACAGGGTCGCCGCTCGCCGTTTCCCCAGCACCTCACAGCACCGGGCCCGCACATAGGCCATGACGATCGGCCGGATAAGGTAGGGATGGTCCTTCAGAAGATCGATGGCTTTCTGCGCGGATGTCAGGTCTCCGTCTCTCATCGCGCGCCGAAAGTGTTCGTCGAGAGCACTCCGGTATTTGTTCAAATAGCCCGGAGCCGATCGCTCGCGGACGTCCTTCAGGAAGGGGGGATAGAGATGTCGAACGCGAGACGGCAGGCGCCTTGGCGGAATTCGGTCGCCGAGCCGCGCGGCCTCGGGATAGGCACCGCCCTTGTAGTAATGGGTCGCGGCGAGGAACCGGGCGAGGTCGCGCTCGGAGGGCTTCGCCAGGCCCGCGACCGACGCTTCCAGCATTTCGCCGGCCTTGCGGAAGAGTCGGGCGGAGCGATCGGTGTCGCCGTCCTGCAAGGCGGCCTGGGCCTCCAGGGCGATGCTCGTGACCTCGCCTTTCTGGTCGATCTCCTCCAGGACGTTCATGATCGCCGGCCTCTCCTGCCCTTGCCTTGCCCTCGATCGACTCGGGCCGCTGGGTCCACGAAGTGGAGATAACTGTGGACTTCTCCAGACTTGCCATGCTGGAACGTGGTCACCGAGACAAATCCGGGGCCTCGAAGTCGCTCACGAGTCCGCTTGCCGAGTCGACTGGATGCCTCGCCTGCGCTCCCGCTCTTGATGCCGCTGACCTCCACCTCGACCGGCCCGTCGCGACCCGGGACGCCGACCAGGTAATCGGATCCGGAACCGATCTGGAGGACACTGCCGAGGACGGCCCCTTCCAGCTCGTGGATCAGCAGGAGCATCACGCCGATGGCTGCCTTCTCAGTAATCTCCTGCTGATTCAGAACTTCCGAAATCACCTCGCACCGGTCGAGAAGGTCGGACAGCCCCGCCCAGCCGATCTCCCGAGTTTCCTCGAGGCGCTCCGGCTCGGGCCCCGGGGCGATCCGGTCGACGGTGACGGGCCGCTTCCAGGTCCCTGCCTCCGCCGGAACCGGGTCCACGGCCAGCCGATGAAGCACGGAGAGCCCGAAGACGCGGATCAGGTCGTTTCGCCCATGTCGTTCGTCAAGGCTTGCCACCTCGATCACACCCCGGGCGACACCTTTCTCATTATCACGCGACACCGATTCGCCAGACAATGGATTCCCCTGTCGTCTCTACCGATCCGACGTCCCCCGCTCGCTCCGGCTGACCACGAACCGATCGAGCTCGCGGCCCTCCGCGTCAAGCTGCCGGACAGTGAGCGTCTCGGCGTCGAGATCCGCGACCGTCAGCGAGTGAAACCGGGCAATCAGCTTGTACGTGTACGGCTGCCACGAGCTGGGGTCGTCGTCCTGCTCGGGGTTATAGAGAAACGCCCCGCCGCCGCCGCTCACCACGTAGATGATTCCACGCGGACGGGTCCGCGTCTTGCCGTCGTACTCACGATCAAGGGTCCACCGGCCCGGAATCCGGTCGCTCCGGCGCGGTGGGCGGCCGTCGGGTCCCGGATCCGCCTGAAACGTCAACGGAAAACTGCGCTGGTAGTTGTGGATGTGACCCGACCAGACCACGTCCACACCGCCCGCCTGGAAGAGATCCACCAGAACGCGCATCCGCTGGTCGCCGAAGTGCGCATAAGATGAGTTGAACGGCGGATGATGCATCGCCACGAACCGCCAGGCCGCTCCCTTCGCGGAGGCCAGGTCGCGCGCCACCCATTCGCGGAGACCCGGGTCCGACCAGTCTACATACGGGTTCGAGTCGAGCACCGTCCAGTGCGCGTCGCCGTAGTCGAACGAATAGCTCGCCGATCCGGGATAGTTTTCGCCGGCACCCCTGAGAAAGGCCTCGCGATACGGCGCCGGGGCGATCAGCCGGGGGACCAGCGGGCCGCCCTCGACACCCACCGGGCCGTTGAGGGGAGGGTCCCAGTAATAGAAATAGGCGAGCGCGTCGGGATTGGCGCCCAGATCGCGAAAGGCGAGGTCGTGGTTCCCGGGCGCTGCGATGAAGAGGGTCGATCGGAGCAGTGGAGCGCCCTGCGAGGGGGCGTCGGCCGCCGCGTCGAAGATCGGCCAGAACCGCCGTCGATACTCGCGGATTCTCCCGCGCGTGTAGGCGATGTCGCCCGCGATCAGCAGGAAGTCGGGACGGGCGAGGTGAGTCTGGCGGGCGATGGCGCGCTGGTTCCAGGTGCCGGCCCCGCAGTCGCCGAAGATCGCGAACCGGTGCGGCTGGCCGGGCGGTCTCGGTGCTCGGCCCTCACCGTTATCGACGACCTCGCCGTCGCGACGGAGACGCCAGTCAAACGCCGAGCCGGGCGGCAGGCCATCGAGATCGGCCCGGTAGACCCGGTGCGGCAACACACCCCGGGCGGCAATCCGCCGCCAACCGGGCCTGGGCGAGGTTCGCCATTCCTCGCTATGACCCTGGGGACGAAATTCGAGGGACCAGTCGGCGTCGACGTCGGGTGTGTGCCAGAGCATCCGCGACGACCGGGGCGTCGGCGCAGGTCCGAGTTGCCGGTACGGGCGGACCAGAAAACCGCCCGGCAGGATCCGGGATTCCTCGGCGAACTCGTCGCCCCCAAACTCGCCGCATCGCTGAGCCCCCCAGCCGATCGCCAGCAACAAAAGCAGGGGGACCGCGATCCGCCTTTGCCGCGGTCGCATCTCGTCGGGGGTCCTCGATCAGGGGGAGCGTCGGGTGGGTGGGTTCCATCGGGCGTCGACCGCCCGTGATCGAATCTATCGGAGTCGGACCAGAATCGGAAAGGCCGATCCCCGGGAGATCACCGGGGATCGTCAACCGAATGCAAACTTCCCATCAGCGGGCCCGATCCGCCGCGACCCGGCGCCGCGTGCGCACCTGCCACACCCCGGCCCCGGCCATCGCCGCCCAGACCAGCATCGAAAACGGCTCGGGCGCCACCGTCGTCCCGCCACCACTCCCCCCCTGCTCCGTCAGCGTCGTCCCGCCGCCCGAGACCGACGTCGAACTCGACGTCGAAGTCGAGGACGACGACCCAGAGGCCGACGCCGAGGTCGAACTGGACGTCGAGGTGGAGGCCGACGCACCCGAACTCGACGTCCCCGAAACCAGCTTGTCAAAGCTGATCGTGAACGGCGACGATCCCGAACTGTACGGTTGCAAGGTCGAGGGGTTGTACGCCGTAAACTGAATGCCCGACCCACCGTTGGCGATGGCCGCGTCGTAAACCGCCTTGTCGAAGGTGAGGGTGAAGCCGATGCTCTCACCCTTGGTCAACCCCTGACCGTAAAAGCTCAGACCGAGCGCCTGCTGCGTGATCGGCGAGCCGTTCGCGGGGATGTTCCCCACGTAAACCGAGACCTCATTGGGGTTGTTTGCGTAGTAACCGCTGGTCGAGCCGCCGGAATCCGCGGCAATGGCGAGCGGGCCGCTATTGCTGCTCGACGGCGGCGTGACAATCGAG
>DAIDJI010000398.1 GCA_027451455.1 Planctomycetales bacterium
GCCCCGCGACTTCTTCATCGGCGAGGAGTGGCCGCTCGAAGGCGCGGGCCCTGGGCTCCGGGCGGTCTGGCTGGCGCCGCCGGCCGACATGGGCCGTCCCGTCTGGCGCGACGTCCTCGAACAGACCCAGCTCGGGCCCGCGGAACTTGCCGCGCATCTGGCCGAGGGTGGGTCGGAAGATCTCCGATCGCAACGCGTCTGGGGCCGGATCGCCGCCAAGGAAGCAACGCGTCGACTCTGGCTCGATCAGGGCTGGGCGCCCACCTATCCGGCTGACCTTGCTGTCATCGAGGAGGGGAAACGCTTCGTCCTGATCCGTCTCGATCGGCCCGGGGATCGATCGCTCCCCTCCATTGCGATCGCCGATGCCGATGGAGTCGCGGTTGCATTGGCATCGATCGATCCCAGAATGCGATTGGGAGTCGCGGTCGACACGATCGCAGAGAGAGACGAATGGTCCGCTCGACGAGCCTGCGCCCGAATGGCCGCTTCTCAGGCGATCGGTTCGTCCAGCATCGAGATTGTGGGTCACGACGTATCGGCCGGACTGGTGCTCGTCCGGGCGAGCGACGGCCACGCGGTGACGTTCCGCATCCCAACCGGACGGCGGGGCGAGCATGTTTGGGCCTGGATCGCCATCGAAGGAACCGAACCATGACGACCATCCCGGATCGCGCCGCGATCCTCCACGACGTCTCGTCTGTACTGGCGCAGGAACTGGGCGTCTCGCCCACCACGCCGATCGACGAGCGGACCCGCTTCTTCGCCGACCTCGGCCTCGCCTCGATCGACGCCGTCGTGCTAAGCGAAGCGCTCCAGCGACACTTCGACCGCGCCCTGCCGTTCCACGACCTGATGGCCGAGATCGGCCGCCGAACCGATCGCGACCTTGTGATCGGCGAGCTGGTCTCGTTTCTCGCAAAGCATCTGGGATCATAAGTCGGGAATGGCCCAGTCCAAAGAGAAGCTTCAAGAGAATCCAGGATCTTTTCGATCCTTCAAATGAGCGATCGAGGTCTGCCATGCCCAGAATTCGCGCCAACGATTTGAGCTTTCACTACCAGCAGACGGGCGAGGGCCCCGACGTGCTGCTGATCCACGGGGTGACCGGCGACCTTTCCGTCTGGCTCCTGAGCCGAACGATGGAGATTCTCGGGCGCTCGTTCCGGACCACCGCGTACGACCTGCGCGGGCACGGCTACAGCGATGTTCCGCCGTCGGGCTACACGTCGGCCGATCAGGCGGGCGACACGATCGCGATCATGGACGCGATGGGGATCGACCGGGCCATGCTCGTCGGCCACAGCTTCGGCGGGGTGATCGCCACCCACGCCGCCGCCCTGTACCCCGACCGGATCGAGGCCGTGGTCCTTTCCGATCCGAGCTTCGCGGCGCTTCGGCACCTGGAAGACCTCGGACGATGGGGCCACTGGGAAGATTTTCGCGACGAGGCTGCCGAGGCTGGAGTCGCGCTCTCGGCCGAATACTGGTACGACCTGGCGAAGTTCTTCGATCAGGTGATGCACCTCGACGGTGAACAACTCCTCCGTTTCCGCCAGGCCGTGGGGCTTCCTGGTCTCAACCGTCTGCTCCGGCTCGGAAAGACCACCTGCGGCGACGACGCCCAGTCCGTCGCAGGATTGACCGAGGAAGTTATTTGCAGTGTGAGGCAGCCGGTCCTCGCGATTTTCGGAGAGTTCTCGCCGTTTCTCGCGACGGCCGACTACCTCATCCAGAACCTCTCGAATTGTGTCGGCGCTCGGGTGCCCGGCGCCAAGCATCGGGCTCCCGAGGAGAACTCTGAAGGGTTTGTCGATCAGGTGAATCGGTTCCTGCTGGAGACATCGAACGCGACGCTGGCGGGGGTGCGGTCATGAGCGCCGAAAGGAAACCGACTGTCCTGCTGACCGGCGCCGCACACGGAATTGGCCGCGCGACTGCCCTCGCGCTGGCCGATCGCAATACCCCGATGGCGCTGATCGATCGAGACGGGCCCGCGCTCGCCGAGGTCGCTGGCGAGCTGAAGGCCAGGGGCGCGACGGTAGCCGAGGCCGTGGCCGATGTCACCGATCGCGAGAATTTGGCCGCGGCCGTCGCCATGCTCGCGGAGGCGGTCGGACCGATCGAGGTCCTGCTCGCCTGCGCAGGGATCGGGACTCTGACCATCGTTCCCGAGCTCGATACGCCGATGCTCCGCAAGACGCTCGAGGTCAACCTGCTCGGCGTGGCACACTCGATCGAGGCGGTTTTGCCGGGGATGATCGAGCGCCGGCGCGGGCACATCGTCGGTGTCGCAAGCGTCGCCGGATATCGTGGCTTCCCCTGGATGATCTCGTACTCGGCGTCGAAGGCGGGTCTGATCGCCTATCTCGAAGGGATCCGTCCGGGCCTCCGACTCCGGGGCGTCACCGTCACCACCGTCTGCCCGGGATTTGTCCGGACGCAGATGTGCACGTCTGTGCCATACCAGCATCCGGTGAAGATGATCGAGCCGGAGGCCGCGGCACGGCATCTGGTCCGGGCGATTGAGCAACGTCCCCGGAATTGCATCTTCCCCTGGGACATGCGCATCAGCCTCGCCGTACTGAAATACATGCCCGATGGCCTCTTCGACCGCTTGATGCGCTGGGTCGGTCCCAGGGCGCTTCACGTCGAATTCTAATCGGCGGAAAGGACCCGCGCCATGGGAGACGATGCGACAGCGATGCAGGATGCAACCGCTTCCCACGCAGGCATCCGCGACGCGATCGGTCCCCTCATCGGACGCAATCGGATCGCCGCCGACTTCTACGACGGACCCGGCTGGCCGCGGTTCCGTCGGTGGGAACAGGGCTTCCTGATGATCGGCGGCGGTCTCCGTCGCGCCCGAATGGAAATCCTTCGGCATGTCATCGATATCGGCAAGCCCGATGCATTGGGACTGGAAGTAGGCATCGGCGACGGCGAGAACCTGGCGCTCCTACCTCGGGGCTGGGAGGTCCACGGTGTCGACATCGCGCGGACCCGGCTGGAAGCGTGCCTGGAACGGCATCCGTCGATCTCGGGACGACTGGCCTGGGCCGAGGGCGAATCGCTCCCGTACGACGACGCGACCTTCGACGCCTGCTGGAGCATCGGCGGGTTCAACTACTTCCGCGACCACGAGGCCGCCCTTCGCGAAATGCAGCGCGTGACGCGTCCGGGTGGCACCATCGTCGTCGCGGATGAGGTGCCGGGGCTCCATCGCGCGGGGATCGGACACCTGATCGGCGTCCCTCGAATCGATGCCTACTGGCTCCGCGCGCTGGGGCTCGATCGGGCGTTCGTCGAGATGGTGCTTTCCTTCGACGTCGATCTGGATGCACTGATCGCGCGGGTCTGGCCGGCGGCGAGACGCTTTCGGATCTGGCGCGGGATGGGGTATTGCTGGGTTTCTCGGATCGAATCCTGAGCGAAGGGGAGACGAGATATGTCCACGACGAGTCCGGGGGCGGTTGAGGCGTCGCGATGGCTGCAACACTGGGACATCTGGCGATGCCCCTCCTGCCGTGGAAATCTCTCCGCGACCGACGAGGCCGCGCTCAATTGCCCCGAGTGTGGCGGGCGGTATCGACTCGATGACGGGATGCTCATCTTCCGGGACAAGACCGAGGCGAACAACGGCGTCGCGCAGGAGTTCTACGACAGCCCGCTCTGGCCGAAGTTTCGGTTCTGGGAAAAATTCACCTGGTGGGTCAACGGCGGCGAGCGCCGGGCGCGGAACGCCGTTTTGAAGCACCTGCCCGATCGTCCGCAACTCGACCTGCTGGACATCGCGATCGGCGACGGCGTTTACCTCGACTGGCTCCCGCGTGGCTGGCGGATCGCGGGCGTGGATATTTCTCGATCACAGCTCGACGCCTGTCGGCGACGGGCCGAGGCCGCAGGACGCGAGGTCTCTCTCGCCCAGTGCGAGGCCGAGGCGCTCCCCCTGGCCGACCACCGGTTCGACGCCGTGCTGAGCATCGGCGCGTTCAATTATTTTAATGATCCCGAAGCGTCGCTCCGCGAGATGGTACGTGTGGCTCGCCCGGGCGCTCCGATCGTGGTCTCCGACGAGAGGCCCGACCTCACCGACCGAATGATCGGCCACAAGCTCGGCTTCCCCTCGCTCGATCGTTGGATCGTCTCGCGGCTGATGAACCTGGGCGACTCGTTCACCGAGATGGTCGAGCAGCATCGCGACCTTGATGTCCTGGCGATCGCGCAACGGGTTCTGCCGGACGCCGAGCTGTTCCCGGTCTGGCGTGGCGTCGGGTACGTTGTGGTCGGCCACGCGCCCAGGTGAGGAAGAGAGTCGGGACGGAGACGCCTTGCCATGCGGTTCATCACCCTGATCACCAAGAATGTGATTCATCGGCCGATGCGATCGGCGCTCACGGCGCTCGGGCTTTCGGTGGCGATCGCCGCGGTGATCGTGCTGGTGGGGATCTCATGGAACTTCGAGCGGTCGTTCCTGGCCATCTACCGATCCAAGGGAATCGACATGGTGATTGTTCACGCCGGGAGCAGCAACCAGCTTTCCAGCAGTCTCGAAGTGGGGATGGTCGACCGCCTCCGCCGGATCGAGGGCGTGGCCGACGCCGCGCCGACGTTGGTCGACACCGTCGCGTTCGAGGATCAAAACCTGGCGAGCGTGCTGGTCGATGGCTGGGAGCCGGATAGCCTGCTTTTCAAGGGGATTCGCATGCTTTCGGGGCGTCCGCTCCGCCGCGGCGATGATCGTTCGGTACTGCTTGGCCGGGTCTTGGCCCTGAACCTTGGCAAGAAGACCGACGACCCGATCCAGGTCTCCGGCGAGTCATTTCGGGTGGTCGGTGTCTTCGAAAGTGATAGCCTGTTTGAGAACGGCGCGCTGGTGCTGCCGCTCACCGTCTTGCAAAAGATGATGGGCCGCGAGGGGCAGGCGACCGGTATCGTGATCTCGGCCACGTCGTCTGACCGAGCATTCCTCGACAGTCTCCGGCGCCGGATTGAGAGCCAGATTCCAGGCGTGGCCGCGACGCCGGCGCGGGATTACGTCGTGGCCGACACGCAGATCCGACTGGCGAAGGCGATGTCATGGACGACCGGACTGATCGCGATGGTGATGGGGGCGCTGGGGATGCTCAACACGATGCTGATGTCGATCTTCGAGCGGACGCGCGAGATCGGCATCCTTCGGGCGGTCGGCTGGCGTCGGCGCCGGGTGCTGGTCCTGGTGCTGGGCGAGGCCCTCGTGATCGCGACAGCCGGGACGCTAATCGGGGGCGTCCTGGCCGCGGTTGGGATGCAGGCGCTCATGCTCTCGCCGACGGCCCGGGGGTTTATCGACCCGAACATTCCGATCGAGGTGCTGGGCCTGGCCGTTGCGATGGGGATCGGGCTGAGCCTGCTCGGCGGCCTGTATCCGGCGGCGCGGGCCGCTGCGCTCGACCCGACGGAGGCCCTCCGCCATGAGTGACGCCAACGGCTCCCCGATCCTCCGGGCCGAGGGGCTGGTGAAGTATTACCCTGACGGAAACGTC
>DAIDJI010000399.1 GCA_027451455.1 Planctomycetales bacterium
CTCCGGCCGCGCCGGCGCTTGGCCGGGCGTCGGGCGCGCCGGCCCGCCGTCGGGTGGTGGAGTCGTGGCGCTCATCGCGACCCGGATCGTCTCGGCGGTGTCGATCACCAGGTCGTCGCGGAACGGGAAGCCGAAGGCGATCGCCATTTGCACGGCCGAGTCGTGGACCTGCTTCGTCCCGACCCGCCCCGAGAGGATGACCTTCCCGCCCTGCCAGGAGGCCCCAATAGCATAGGGCGCAGTCAGCGGATTGGACCGGAGCGCCCGGGTCATGATGACCTCGGGCCGTTGCTCGGGAACGTCGGCTGGCCTGGGTGCGACAGGGTATCCCCCGGGCACCTGCTGAGCGAGTGTCGGATGGAGGGCCGCTGCCGAGAGGGCCAGCGCCCCGACGGCCGATCGAAATCCGAGACGAGGACGGGTCATCTCCCTACCTCCGTGGGACGGAAGGCCAGAACGACCGACGACGCACGATCCCCTCATTCCGAGTCTACGAATCCGTTCGGCCAGGGGCAAGGGTGGCGCCGGCCACGCATCACCGAATCCGTCCGCGAGCCGTTGACGATCTCGACCTGATCGTTAACGGACCTCGATCGGTTCGATGGCGAGCTGCCCCTCCACGAGCGCCACCGGCAGGAACGCCTCGAAGGGTGCCACGCCGTCGAGGCTCGAATCGGAGAGCTTGATGTGGACGGCGTCAACGGTCGTCTGGTTCCATGACGGATCGATGGCGATCCATCGGCTATTGACGAAAACCTCGTCCCACATGTGGTAACCAAAACCACCAGCGTCCTCGACGTAGATCAGCCCGACGACGACGCGGGAGGGAATTCCGGAAGCTCTGCAGATCGCGGCAGCCAGAACCGAATGCTCCGAGCAGTCTCCTTGCAAGTTGCGAGCGACGTCGGCCGCTGAGGCGAAGGCGACCTTGAAATCCTTCTGCCGAATCTTTTCATAGACCCATCCATTGATGGCCCGGGCCTTTTCCCAGGGGTCGACGATTCCCTTGGTGATCTCCGAGGCCAGGCTCCGGACCCGGATGTCGTCGCTGTTGATCAGGGCGTTGGGCTGTAAATACTGCGGGGAGATCTCGCCGCCGATCGGTGTCCCGTCGATCGGGCCGACGCTCCGGATCTCGACGATCGCCGAGTTGGTCGCGCCTTCCTCCTTTTTGACCGACTGCCGCGCATCGATTGGGAAGACCTGGGCTGGGTCCTGCTTCTTCAGCGTCACCCGGTAACGGACCTGGCGCGTCTGGTCGGGGTTGGAGATTGGTCGAGGGACCTTCACCATCGTCTCGGCGATCATGTTGAACCGAACCGAGCCGGCCGGGGCGAGAGCGGCCTCTCGGCTGGTCCGGTAGTAGACCATCCCCCCCATGATGTCCTGCTCGGACTTCAGGACTTGGCCCTTCGGGTCGACGAAGACGCGGGAGTCGTACTCGGGGCGGTGCTTGCCGTCGACGTCTGTGGTCAGGTCCACGCGCAGCAGGTCGCGCTTCGACCCGTCTCCGAGGACGGTCGGCTCGATCGATTTGGCGATCAGCGTCTGGTCGCAGACCTTGTTCAACTCGGGGATATAGACCCGGATCTGCCGCGACTCGCCTGCCTTCATCGGCTGCTTCGTCATGCTCTGCTCGGGGCCGTAGGGGCCCCGAATTTCGGGCGACCAGGGGATCGTCTGAGAGACCGACTGGCCGCCGGCCTTCATGCTCAGCTTCATCCGTCCGCCGATCACGTCGCCATGGACCCGGATGTCCTGGTTACCGCCGGCATCGGTCCGGGTATCCAGGCGAAGGACCTGGCCGTCGAGCGTCTCAATCGTCCCGTACATCAGCTTGACGACTGACTCGTCCTGCCCGCGCTTGAGCCGCATCTCGGCATCGATCCGGACGCGATTGTACTCGTGGTTCTTGTCACTAACCTTCTCGACCCAGGTATGGACGTGCCCGATCTTGGAGCCCGAGAGATACACGGCGTCCCACGTATCCTGGGCCTTCGCGGCGGGCACAGCCAGTGCAAGAACCATCGCTGCCCGCAGGACCACGGACGAATCCCGCCCTGGGCGGGGAACCAGTCGCTTCATCGATGACCCCTTTCCGGATCGTCGCTCGAAGGGAGTGGACGGCATCCGGTCGTTCCCGGGCCGCCCTTCCCAATCATGGACGATAACCGGCGGGCCCTCAAGTTCAACCGAGATGGGATGACTGGGCGTCGGCGGATTCAGCGGATGAGGACGCAGGAAACCGTCCTCGAGGTTCGGCGACGAAAGGGTCATCACCCGATGGTGATGTTCTCCGCGAAGCATTCGCCTGAGAGAATCTCAAGGGCCCCGTGCATCGCAAGCTGCTTGGCATGCCGCGAAGGAACCTGGCCGCTGACGATGACCTGGCCTCGCTCTTCCTTGACGACGAGGTTCCGGATCCGGCCGTGTGTAAACTGGCGGACCCTCGCCTCCACCTGCTGGGCCAGGCTGGTTCTGGCCTCAGGAGCATTCAAAATCATGGTGCCACTCTCGAAGATATGCGAAAGAAGGCCGCTTCTCTGGATGCGACCGCGGCGATCATTCGTCACTTAGTCACTTCATGCTACCCCGTCAATCGGGTTTTGCAAGCCGTTCAAGTCGCGAATTTTCCAGGAAGATTCCGACTCTGCTGCTTCGAACCTCGGCAAAACCCCGGCCCGTGAATTCTTATGTATGGCATGGATCGGGCAAACAGGTCGGCCAGGAAAAGCGGTCCTGTCGTTAGTCCGATCGAGGGAGCGAGAGTCCGGCAACCAGTCGTTCGAGGACCAGGCGGGGCTCGGCGGAACTCCCTCCCTTAAGATCGAGATCGGCCCGAAGAAGTGTGGCCGGGAGGGCATCCACCCGTCGCGGGCCGAGGTGGGAGTGCTGCTCGCCCGTCTGGGTGACCGCGCCGGGATAGATTCCGGCGGTCCGGCAAGCCTCGTCCAGCGAGATCCTCGCACGTCGCAAATGGCCGGCATGGTGAATCTTCAGAAGAGAGAAGGTCATCGCCGCGAGGAGACCGACCGGGGCTTCCCCGGCAGCCAGCAAATCATCGAGCAATTCCAGTGCCGTCCTCGACTGGCCGATGGCGGCGGCGTCGAGGACCTTCCAGACCGTCTCCACCCGACCGGCGCCGACCATTCGCGAGACGTCGGCCCGTTCGATCCGTTTCGCCTCGCCCACATAGACCGAGAGCTTCTCGATCTCTGCCGTCAGGATGCCGATCTCCGGCCCGACCAGTTCGACCAGCAGGTTCGCCGCCGGAGCATCCAGCGAGACCCCACATCGTGTCTTCGCATACTGGGAAAGCCAGGAAACGAGCTTGGCTGCCTGCTTCACTGGCAGGGGATTGCACTCGATGGCGACCCCCATCTTCTCGACGCACTTTGCCAGGATGGTCGTCGCGGTCCATTGCTTCACCTGGAGCACCAGAACTCCGGTCGTGCTGGGTCTCTCCGTATAGGCTTCCAGTTCTTTCCGGTACTTGGTGACAAACGAGTCGGCCTCGTCCACCACCACCAGCCGACGCTTCCCGAAGAACGGGAGCGTGAAAAGCTCGTCACGAACGTCCGCCAGCCGCGACTGGGCCCCAAACCGCGAGACCGAGGGCTCATCCTCCGTCCCTGGGAACGCCAAGCGGACGATGGCCGCGATCGACTCGCGGATCAGGTACGAGTCGGCTCCGTAGACGGCGTACATCGGACGGATCGGCTGACGCCCCGAATCGCGCAACCATTCCAGTGCATGCATGAAATCCGGTCCTCTACGCCCTGGTCCCTCGCTCGAACACTAGAATACAGTACGGCCTGAGACGACAAGAATCGTCGATGACCAGGCTCCCTCCTCAAAAAAGGCTCTCTTACGCTTGACGGAACGCCGAAACGGAATATCGTGGATTAAAACGCCTGTTTGAAACAAGCGTTTGGATCGATCGGAGAGGTGATGGAATCGAGCGAGGCGACGAGAGACCGGCTCTTGCAGGCGGCGGGCGAGGAGTTCGCCTGCAAGGGGTTTGAGTGCGCCCGGATTCGCGAGATTTGCATTCGTGCGTCGGCGAACGTGGCATCGGTTAACTACCATTTTGGCGACAAGGAAAAACTGTACATTGAGGCCGTGCTGGAAGCCCACCGGTGCGGGCCGGGAGCGGACGAGGAAGCCGTCGACCCGATGGCCGGGCCGGACGAGCAGCTCCGTTCGTTCATCCGGCACTTTCTCGGCCGGGTGCTGGCGATGCAGGCGCCCGACGACTGGCGGCACCGGCTCATGCTCCGGGAGTTGTTGCACCCATCCTCGGCCTCGGATGCGCTCATCCGGGAGTCGATCCGGCCCCGCTTCGATCAGTTGCAGCGGATTCTCCGGCGGTTCTGTCCGGAGGCAGAGGTTCGAAGGTTGAATGCCCTGGCGTTCAGTGTGATCGGTCAGTGCTTGCATTACAAGATGGCCCGACCGATTGCCGAGCGACTCATCGGGCCGGAAGGCATCGAGGCGCTTGATCTCGAGTTCCTGACCGATCACATCGCGACGTTCTGCCTGGCAGCGCTGGGAGTCGTCCCTCCGTTCGACGCGGCGGGCGAGTCGGTTCGTGAGGAGGCCCGAAGTTCGGCCGGTTCCTGATCGGATCGAGGGGGATACGATGGGATGGATCGCGCTGAAGATGCTGGTCGGCGACCGCGCGAAGTTTCTTGGAATTGTGATGGGGCTAACCTTCGCGGCCCTCCTCATCACGCAGCAGGGCTCGATCTTCTGTGGACTGATGCTGCGGACCTGCGGACAGGTCAGCGATATCACGGGCGCTGATCTCTGGGTCATGGACCCGACGGTCCGCTACATCGACGACGTCAAGCCGATGCTGGAGAGCAACCTGTACCGTGTCCGGGGTGTCGAGGGGGTGCTCTGGGCTGTCCCGCTCTACAAGGGTCAGGCTCGGGTGAAGATCAGTCCCGAGGTCGCGACGGGTCGCCGAGCCGCGGTCATTGAGCAGGTGATTCTGCTCGGGCTCGACGATTCGTCCCTGATCGGTGCGCCGCCGCCGGATCGGGTCCTGGCCGGGAACCTGCGCGACCTTCGGCTGCCGGATGCTGTCTTTGTCGATAGCGAGCGACTGGCGAAGCTCTATCCCAACGAGGACTGGACCCGGGTGAAAAAGGAAGGGAAAACCTTCTATCGCCGGTTCCTCCGTCGGCAACTGGAGATGAACGACCACCGGGCGGTGATCGTCGGGGTCTGCGAGGCGACCCGGACGTTCCAGACCAATCCTGTTGTCTATACGACCTACACCCGCGCGAAGAACTACGCCCCGCAGGAGCGGAAGATCCTCTCGTTCGTCCTGGCCGGGACGGAGCCCGGGGTCTCGCCGAAGGTGGTCGCCGATCGGATTCGGGCTCAAACGGGACTGGGGGCGCACACCGCCTCGGACTTCGCCTGGATGACGATCAATTACTACGCGCGTTACACGGGCATTCCGATCAACTTTGGGATCACCTGCTTCCTGGGCTTCCTGGTGGGCACGGCGAT
>DAIDJI010000400.1 GCA_027451455.1 Planctomycetales bacterium
TGGCAATGTTTCCGCGTAGTGCTCTCCCACCGATGCCACGTCCGCAACTCCTCGGAAACTGTTGGCGACTTTTGCTGAGAGAGACATTTATCATGATCGCGCCATTCAGCGTGTTGCAACAATCGATGCGATGATTTTTTGTTGTCGCCGCATGAGGCATGCCGCCTGTAACGACATTGCGGGTTGTAGAAGTTGTCAGCCTCGGCCCGCCCGACAAGGACAACACGCTTCTGTATATCTGGGATGGCGTCAAGCGGGTGGTCGTTCGCGACTCGAAGGTTGAGAAGACGATCCCGGGGAACGACTACCGGACCGGCGAGAAGTTCCAGTTGATCCAGCCGATCACGGTCCACGGCGGATCGATGCCGAAGGAAGTCCTGAGCGTCGAGGCCGGGCCCTGGGACGACCGAGGGCGCCGCGACTTTCGTTACTTTGGCTCGAAGTCGAGCCGGATGATCCGGATGGAGCAGGCGATCAACGAGATCGGTCCGCACGTCGTCCGCTTCCGAGGGATCGACGGCTTTTGGGTCGGCGTCCTTGAAACGAGCCAGGTGCCGCGCCCGGTCGTCCTGTCGCTGATCGGACGGGTTGACCAGTCGAATGCCGAGGAGCGTGAACGCGTCGTTCGGTTTCTGATTGACGCCGCCTGGTATCCCGAGGCCCAGGAGGAGATCGATCGGCTGATCCGCGACTTCCCCAACACCGAGTTGAGCCGACGAGCCGACGGGGCCCGGAGCTTCATCACCCAGGCTCAGGCCGTCCAGCGGCGGAGCGAGGTGGATCTCCGGCGCAAGGCCCAGCAATACAAGGAAGTCGCCCGGCTGCTGAAGACCCTCCAGGGGAAGGAAATCAGCACCGAGTTGCAGGTCGAGGCGCGGGAGATCGAGCGGCGGGACCAGCAGCAGGCCGCCGCGGACCGGGCTCTGGCGGTCGACCTTCGCCGGCTCGCGGGGAGGCTCACCTCCGAGGCGCGAGGCCCCTGGCAGAAGGCGCTCGTCGAGATTCTCAAGGCGATCGACGAGGCCCCTGACGCCGTCCGCGACCGTTTCATCGCCTGGCAGAAGGTGCGTGACGACCCGAAGATCAGCGACGAGCAGAAGTTCGCGCTGGCGATCTCGGGATACATTGTCGGTCAGGAGATGGCACTGCCCGATCTGAAGGCGGCCGAGGTCTTCTGGCAGGCCCGCGAGGCCGCCCGCGGCTACCTGGTCGCCAACGAGGCTGCCGACCGAAGCGGCCAGGCGGCCCGGCTCGAAGGCCTCTCCTGGCCGGTCGCGCAGGCGATGGCCGACCCGGTCTACAGGCTCGAACTGCTCACCCGGATCATCCAGCTCATGCCACCCCCGCGCCACGACCCGGACGAGCCGACTGGCAAGACGGCGCTTCATCGCGTTCTCGACGACGAGAACGCCGAGCCGACCGAGTACGCCGTCCGGCTCCCACCCGAGTATCACCCGCTTCGTCGATACCCCGCGCTGGTCGTTCTGCACTCGGGCCCGGGACCGGCCTCGGCGGTCGATGAGTGGGCCGCGGAGGCCGCCCGGCATGGTTATCTCCTGATCGCTCCCCAGTACAATGTTCGTGGTCTCCCACACGACTACCGATACACGACCAGCGAGCACGCCGCCGTTGAGCTTGCCCTCCGAGACGCCCGCAAGCGATACGCGATCGACAGCGACCGCGTCTTCGTCGCCGGACAGATTACCGGCGGCAACATGGCCTGGGATTACTCGCTCGCCCACCCCGACCTCTTCGCGGGCGCCGTGGTGATCTCGGGGCTACCGGCGAAGTACGTCCCGATCTACGCCCCGAAGCAGCAGGAACTGGTCCCGCTCTACTGTGTGATCGGCGAGCTGGCCCCAGCGGCGGGCGAGGTCGTCTATGACCGCTTCCTCAAGCCGATGATTCTCAAGACCTGGGATATCACCTATGTCGAGTACCAGCGGCGAGGGCTCGAGGTCATCCCCGAGGAAGTTCCGAGAGCCTTCGACTGGATGGACCGCCACCGTCGCGATCCCTACCCAAGATCGTTCGACGTCCTCACCGCCCGGGAGTCGGACGATCGGTTCTTCGGGATTGTGGTCAAGGAGTTTGCCGACGGCCGGACCACGGCACCCGAGGCGACGGAGGTCCTCGGCCAGAACCTCAGGCCGGCCGAGATCAAGATGGGGTCGAGCCGCGAGAGCAACCTCATCCGCCTTGATGTCAAGGGCGTCCGGGCGCTCGACGTCTGGCTCAATCCCCAGATCCTCAACTTCAAGAAGCCGGGCGTTCCTCGCGTGACCATCCGGGTGAATCGCAAGGACGTCATCTCCGGGCGCCGAGGGATCCTCAAGCTCGACCTGGAATCGATGCTCGACGATTTACGCGTCCGGGGCGACCGCGAGCAGCTCTACTGGCACAGGATTTCCATCCGATAGGTCGACGTTCCACAGCCCGAGGCATCCCCCGACCCCGAGGAAAGACGCGGTGGCCGACGATCCCCAGACTCCCGACTGGGTCCGTGACGCAGTCTTCTACCAGATCTTCCCCGACCGCTTCGCGCGGAGCGTCCTGGTGCCCAAGCCAAGGCATCTCGACGAGTGGGGAGCCCCGCCGACCTATCACGGCTACCAGGGCGGAGACCTGCTCGGCGTCGTCGAACATCTCGACTACCTGTCCGATCTCGGCATCAACGCCCTTTACTTCACGCCGGTCTTCCAGTCGGCCTCGAACCACCGATACCACACGCACGATTACGAGAAGGTCGACCCGATGCTCGGCGGCAACGCGGCGCTCCGTCGACTGATCGACGAGGCCCACGAGCGAGGCATCCGGATCGTTCTCGACGGTGTCTTCAACCACGCCAGCCGCGGCTTCTTCCCGTTCCACGATATCCTTGAAAACGGCCCCAATTCGGCCTATCTCGACTGGTTCACCGTGAAGGAGTTTCCGCTCAACGCCTACGACCCCGAGAAGGCTCCGAATTACGCCGCCTGGTGGGGCCTGCCCGCACTCCCGAAGTTCAATACCAACTCCCCCGAGGTCCGCGAATTCCTCTGGGGAATCGGCCGGAGGTGGATCGAGTTCGGCGCTGATGGATGGCGGCTCGACGTCCCCAACGAGATCGACGACGACGAATTCTGGCGCGAGTTCCGACGTCGTATCCGGGCCGTCAATCCCGAGGCGTACATCGTCGGTGAGGTCTGGTCCGACGCCGTCCGATGGCTTGGCGGCGACATGTGGGACGCCGTGATGAACTACCAGTTCACCCGGGCCTGCCTCGCCTTCTTCGCTGGCGATGTCCTCAACATGGACGAACTGAAGCGGACCAGCCT
Organism: Planctomycetales bacterium; assembly: GCA_027451455.1. GTDB lineage: Bacteria > Planctomycetota > Planctomycetia > Isosphaerales > Isosphaeraceae > JAKAUH01. Next base: position 3,318 of record DAIDJI010000400.1, read on the forward strand.
GCACCCGACCGGCGACCCGGGCGCCCCGGCGTTCCGGAAGGCGATCGAGCGACTGATCGGCCTGTATCATCCGAACGTCTCGGCCGTGATGCTCAACCTTCTCGACAGCCACGACATGGCCCGGTTCCTCACGCTCGCCAGCGGCGACCGGTCCGCGCTCGAGCTCGCGACGCTCTTCCAGATGACCTACCCCGGCGCTCCCTCGATTTACTACGGCGACGAGATCGGCCTGGCGGGCGGCCACGACCCGGCCAACCGGGCTGCGTTCCCCTGGCACCGTCCCGACTCCTGGAATACCGAGCTTCTCCACTGCTTCCAGCGAATGATCGCGCTGAGGCGCTCCCGTCCGGCCCTTCGTCGTGGCTCGTTCCGGTTCCTCCACGCCGAGGACGACGTGATCGGCTACGCCCGGCAACTCGGGGATGAGGTCGTTCTCGTCGCGATCAATGCTGGGCGGATGACCCGGAGAATCGATCTCGAGACGGGCAACCTCTTGCCCGACGGCGCCGTCCTGGAACAATCGTGGTCGAGGCATTCCGTCCGAGTGGAAGGAGCGAAGGTGCGCGGGATCGAGCTGGGCCCGAGATCGGGCCTGGTCCTGGCGACGCCCCGGTCCTCGTCCTGAGATCCGAATCGATCGCCCGACCATGAGCACGTTTCGAGTCCCGCCGTCGTGGCGACTCCCCGAGGGGGTCGATGCTCCGCTCTGGCAGTACGCGCACACGCCTCGCCTCGCGGCCGAGGAAGATGCTTATTTCTCGGATCATCCCCTCTTCGAGGTCGACGCCCGGCTCGTCGACGAGCGGTTCACGGAGCCGGGGCCGCTCATCGACCTCGGCTGTGGTGCCGGTCGTCACGCGATCCGGTTCGCGGGGCGAGGCTTCCGCGTCGCCGCGGTCGACCTCTCGCGATCGATGCTGGAAATCGTCGGCCAGAAGGCCGCTTCGGCGAGCGTGGATCTGCTCCGGGTCGAAGCGAACCTCTGCCACCTCAGCGGCTTCCCGGATGCGACCTTTGATTACGCCCTTTCGATGTTTAGCACGCTGGGAATGATCCGAGGGCGCGACGCCCGGCGTCGGGCGCTCGGGGAGTGGTCACGAATTCTCCGACCCGGCGGCCGGTTGGCCCTACATGCTCATAACCTCTGGCTCAACCTCCGCGACCGACAGGGCCGGGCCTGGCTCCTGAAGCATGCGATTCGGACGATCCTTCGCCGCGACGAACTGGGCGAGCGCCGGATGACCTATCGCGGGATCCCCGGGATGCGCGTGCATCTCTATCGATGGGGCGAGCTGAAAGGCTCCTTGCTCGCAGCCGGATTCCAGATCGATGAGGTCATCCCACTCGACGAGGTCACCGCCGAACCGATCCAATGGCCGGGGATGCTCCATACGCTCCGCGCCGGCGGATGGATGGTCTTCGCGACCCGACGATAGGGACGGGTCACTTCTCGCGAGGCGGGCCTCCGGTGGATTATCATCGAGAGATCGTCGAACACCGGAGGCTGAGCCGTGCTCTACGACTTCGAGCTCGATGGATCACGCGGATCCGATCCGCCGCCTCACCGCTCACCAGGGCACTGGCCGACCCGCCAAACCTTGCACGTGCTTCTCGCCGCGGTCTGCGGCCTGATCGCGATCCAGATGCTGTTCCCCTCGAACTGTTGCAACGGGCCAGTCATCAGGGAATATCAGTGCCGCAATAACCTGAAGCAGATCCAGCTCGCCATCGAGGCGTACGAACAGAAGTATGGCGCGTACCCTCCGGCGTACGTCGTCGACGCGAGCGGCCATCGACTGCATAGCTGGCGGGCCCTGATCCTGCCGTTCCTCGATCTCTCGGAGCCGATCGATTACGACTTCTCCGAGCCCTGGGACGGCCCGCACAACATCCGGCTCCTCAACCGGATGCCGGGCTTCTTCCGATGCCCCGAATCGAAGGAATTCCTGATCGGAGCGACCAACTACGCGGCAATCACCGGACCCGGTACGATGTTCCCCGGTTCCTCGTCCGTCCGGCGGTCGGAGATCAGGGATGGCCCTGAAAACACCATCTGCATCGTGGAAGTGAACAACGTCCCGATCCCCTGGACCGCGCCGATCGACCTCGACGTCCGCACGATGAGCTTCGAAATCAACGATCCGCGGCAGCCGAGCATCGGCAGTCTGCATCCGGGCGGCGCGAACGTCGTGACGG
>DAIDJI010000401.1:0-2051 GCA_027451455.1 Planctomycetales bacterium
GCCCCGGTTTCAAGAAAATGCCAGGGCCCCGGCTGGGCCGCTTCCTTCTCGAACCGCCCTCGAATCGGGGACTGGCTCCGGGACGCAGCGGGGAGGCCCGGCCCGGTCTCGCGACGATCGAAATCGGCGCGACCCGATCGACCGATCTCGACATCCGACCGCCGACTCGGCTTTCTTCCGCGGCCCCGAATGCCTAGGATGATGTCCGGCCCCGTATCGGAACCAAGGACATCACGACCGATGGAAATCATCCTGGCGAATCCCCGAGGCTTCTGCGCGGGGGTCAACATGGCGATCGATTGTCTGGAGCGCGCCCTCGAGTTCTTCGGGCCGCCCCTGTACGTCTATCACGAGATCGTTCACAACAAGTACGTGGTCGAGCGGTTCCGCAAGCTGGGGACGGTCTTCGTCGAGTCGATCGACGAGGTCCCCGAGGGCAAGCCCTTGCTCTATAGTGCCCACGGCGTCTCGCCCCAGGTCCGCGAGCAGGCGAGGGGCCGCAACCTGGTCGCCATCGACGCCACCTGTCCGCTCGTTATCAAGGTTCACCTCGAAGCGATCAAGTACGCGCGCGAGGGCTACACGATCGTCCTGATCGGCCACGAAGGGCACGACGAGGTCATCGGGACCATGGGCGAGGCCCCCGACCGGATGATCCTGGTCGAAACGGCTGACGACGTCGAGCGAATCGAGGTCGCGAACCCGGAAAAGGTCGCGTATCTGACCCAGACCACGCTCAGCGTCGACGACGCCAACATCGTGATTGCCGCCCTCCGGAAGAAGTTCCCGAAAATCGCGAACCCCCCGAAGGACGACATCTGCTACGCAACGCAGAATCGTCAGGAAGCGGTTCGAGAACTCGCCGCACAGGCGGAACTGGTCCTGGTTCTCGGCAGCCAGAACAGCTCGAACAGCCGGCGCCTCGCCGAGATCGCCAAGGGGATGGGGAAGACCTCGCACCTGATCGACGGCGTCTCCGAGATCCGCGAGGAGTGGTTCGAGGGGGTGGATCGGGTTTTGATCACGGCCGGCGCGAGTGCTCCGGAGACGGTCGTGCAGGAATGCATTGACTACCTCCAGCGCAATTTTGGAGCGAGCATCCGCGAGGCGACGATTCGCGAGGAGGGGGTCCATTTCCCGATCCCGAAATCGCTACGCGAGTTGCTACCGGCCGGCTCGTCGCGATGATCGGCCGTTCCGCTCGGTCGGGCCCGGGTCGTCGGACTCCCGGAGCCTTCTCGGGTAAGGTCGGCCCGCCGAGAGAAGGCGTCCGATCACCCGGTCTGCCAGGGGCCTGCGCGGTCATCGGTGGGGCGCGTCCACACCCCCCGATTGAGCCTGACAGCGATCGATAGATCCGGTAGTAGGTCAGGCTTTCCAGCCTGACCCGCTTGAAAAGGTCAGGCTGGAAAGCCTGACCTACTTGAGCTCCTGCTTTGCCGACGCCATACATCCGTCTGGAATCGGGAATCGGGAATCGATTCCTTGACAGCCACCCGGGTAAGGTCGGCCCGCCGAGAGAAGGCGTCCGATCACCCGGCCTGCCAGGGGCATGCGCGGTCATCGGTGGGCCGCGTCCACCCGAAAAGACGAACCCGGAGCCTTGCGGGATTTCAGGCGCCGAAGAGGTCGAAATCCTTTGACCACTCCGACTGCGGACGGAGCGGGTCGTTGTGGTCGTCCTCGGCCTTCATCTCGGCGAGGACCTGTCCCGACATCCTCGTGGCCGAGAGCAACATCGCGGTCACCTGAATCAAGGTGATCGCCCAGATGAGCGTCTGGGCATAGTAGAGCAGAACCACCTCGATCGATCGGGGACGGGCGTGGTGGATCAACGGCCAGCCGGCCCACCAGTTGGTGTGCTGGCAGAAAAACAGGAGCCAGAGGAAGGCCCCGGTGGCCGCCATCGATCGAATCGATTTCCCCGACTCTCGGGCGTTCTCAACCCCGAGATGTTCGAGGTAGTCGCAGCCGAGTCCCGCCATCAGGGCAAACTCCGCCCAGCCGAGGGCCTGGCCGATGTTCGCGCAGATCCACTCATGGGCGAACCT
>DAIDJI010000401.1:2061-5492 GCA_027451455.1 Planctomycetales bacterium
ACATCCAGGAACTCCTCGGTGCTGGCGAAGGTCACCGTGCTGGCGTACGCCGGGATAGCCTCGCGGAAACCGCCGAGCAGCCGGTAGACCGGCAGCCGGGCCACCTTCCCCGTGATATCCCAGAGCGCGACATCGACCAGCGACATCACCATCAGGAGCCCAACCCGACGCCGCCATCCCGGATGGTCGAACCGCCCCCAGAGCAGCATCACCCCGAAGAGGCCGCCGAAGGTGATCGGAACGTCCAGCCAGTGATACAGCGAGCTCGAGCGGACCAAAATCGCGAGATCCGGGTGGAAGGTCGCGAGGATCGGGATCAGCGCATCGAAGCAGGCGATCATCAGAGCCGCCGAGAGCAGGCCGAAGGCCACCCGGCAAACCTCGTAGGACTTCCGCAACTGGTCGCGTTCCGCGTCGAGCATGGGGCGTAACTTTGGGAAAGGGTCAGACCTGTCCTCATCCGCCAGTCGCCATTGTAGTGACGTCGGTCCTTCCGAGCCAGGGCTCGCGCCTGGGTCTGCCGAACTGGCGGTGATCGGCAGGAAGTGTTAAAGTAACGAGAAGGCGTGCGGCGAGGCGGGCCGCTCCGGCCAGGGGCGTAACCGCCGGGATCGATCGCGGCGGACGGAGCGACTGAACGTGAGTATGGACAAATCGCTGATCTGCACCGACGACCCCTCCAAGAAGAACGACCCCTACGGTGAGCTCAAGATCTTCGCGGGGAGTTCGAGCCGGCTGCTCGGGCAGGCGATCTGCGACCGCCTCGGCATGGAGCTGGCAAGGTCGGAGACCATGGTCTTCAGCGAGGGGAACGTCTTCGTCCGCGTCCTGGAAAACGTCCGAGGCCGCGACGTCTTCATCATCCAGGGGATCGACTACCCCGTTAACGACAACCTGGTCGAGCTCCTCTTCTGGATCGACGCCTTCAAACGCGCCAGCGCCACCCAGGTCACGGCCGTCATCCCTTATTTCTCGTACGCCAAGGGCGACAAGAAGGACGAGCCCCGCGTCTCGATCCGGGCCCGCGTCTGCGCCGATTGCGTCGAGGCCGCCGGCGCCGACCGCGTCCTGACGATGGACCTCCACAGCCCCCAGATCCAGGGCTTCTTCAAGATCCCGGTCGATCACCTCTTCGCCATGCCGGTCCTGGTGGATTACTTCCGAAGCAAGCAAATCCCCGACCTGGTCGTCGCCGCCCCCGACGTCGGATTCGGCAAGCAGGCGTACAAGTTCGGCGAGATGATGGACTGCCCCGTCGTCTTCGGCAACAAAACCCGCCGGGGCCACGACGAAAAGGCCGAGATGCTCGATGTCGTCGGCCAGGTCGAGGGGAAAAACGTCCTGATCGTCGACGACTTCACGATCACTGGCGGAACCCTGATCGAGATGGCCAAGGAGTGCAAGCGGCGGGGGGCCAGGGATATCTACGCCTGCGTCTCGCACGGCGTCTTCTCCATGGGCTCGGCCGCCAAGCTCGAGAAGAGCCCGATCAAGGAACTGGTCCTGACCGACACCATCGAGCACCGCTTCGAGCCGCTCGCCTCCTGCTGTCGGGTCGTCAGCATCGCCGGCCTATTCGCGGATGCGATCATCTCGATCCACCGTCGCGAAAGCGTCAGCCGGCTCTTCAACTACCGAGGCGAAACTCGGTGAAGCCGTCCGGCCGCCAGGCCGCCCCGCGTTGACTTCCCCTGGACGGCTGCCTAGCATACCCAGGGAAACGGCACCCTCGCGCGCGGATCGACGACACCGAGAGGCAGCATATGATACGGACGGATCGGCCCCGGACGCTGGGCGAGCTGAAGTCGAGCGGGTATCGGATGGAGTCGGTCAAGGACGAGATGAGGCGCAACCTCATCGCCCGGCTCGAAGCAGGCGAGCCGATGTTCCCCGATATCCTCGGTTATGAAGAAACCGTCGTCCCGCAGGTCCAGAACGCGATCCTCTCGCGGCACGACATGCTCTTCCTCGGCCTCCGAGGCCAGGCCAAAACCCGAATGCTCCGCCAGTTGGTCCACCTGCTCGACGAGGCCATGCCCATCGTCGCCGGGTCCGAGATCAACGACCATCCGTATGCACCAATCTCCAAACCGGCTCGCGACCTCGTCGACCAGATGGGCGACGAAACACCGATCGAATGGGTCGGCCGCGACCGCCGCTACCACGAAAAGCTCGCCACGCCCGACGTCACCATCGCCGATCTCGTCGGCGAGGTCGACATGATCAAGCACGCCGAGGGACGCTACCTCTCCAGCGAGCTGACCATGCATTTCGGCCTGATCCCCCGGACCAATCGCGGGATCTTCTGCATCAACGAACTGCCGGACCTCGCCCCCAAGATCCAGGTCGGCCTGTTCAACGTCCTGGAAGAGCGCGACGTCCAGATCCGAGGCTATCCGATCCGCCTCGACCTTGACCTCTGCATGGTCTTCTCGGCCAACCCCGAGGACTACACCAACCGGGGCCGGATCGTCACCCCGCTGAAGGACCGGATCGGCTCCGTCGTCCGAACCCACTATCCGCTCACACGCGAGATCGGAATCGCAATCAGCGAGCAAAACGCCTGGCTCGACCGGGGCCACGACGGAACGACCCTCGCCATTCCCCAGTACATCAAGGAGGTCGTCGAGGAGGTCTCGCGCCTGGCCCGGACCTCGCCCCACGTGAATCAGCAGTCGGGCGTTTCGGTCCGGATGTCGATCGCCAACCTGGAGAATGTCGTCTCGAACGCCGAGCGCCGGGCGATTCTCCACCACGAAAAATGGATCGTCCCGCGCGTCTCGGATCTGGCCTCCGCCTCGTCCAGCTCCCGTGGCAAGCTCGAGCTGACGATGGCCGAGGACGACGGCCACGAGGACAAGCTCATCCACCGGATGATCGACGAGGCGACCAAGAACATCTTCGGCCTTCATCTCGACGTCCGCGAGTTGCGGCCGATCGTCGAGTATTTCGAGTCGGGGAATAACGTCGAGGTCGGCGACGGCCTCTCGACGCGCGAGATGCTCGAGCGGATCGGGAAGGTGCCGAAGCTCCGCGATCTCGCGATGACGCTCTCGCAAAAGGCCCTGCCGGACGTCTCCAATCGCGAGGGACGCGACGCCGCGATCGCCAGCGCGGCGGAGTTTCTCCTCGAAGGGCTGCATGTCCACAACAAACTGAACAAGGCGGCCAGGGCCGGCGGCGCGACGTACCGGCGTTGATCACCGAAAGGGGAGCGCTCGCCCATGTCCCTGTACGAGTACAGCAAGTGGGACGGCTCGCAGGAATTCCTCCCGCAGTCGGCCGACCAGGCGTTCGACCAGCTTTCCGAGTACCTGATGCAGTACGGCGATCGGGTGCTCCGGAACATGGATGACCTCGAGGACGAAATGCCCGAGGTCGTCGAGCTGATCCAGAAAGAGGGCCTGATCGAGAAGGACACCGAGGGACAG
>DAIDJI010000402.1:0-2214 GCA_027451455.1 Planctomycetales bacterium
AGCCTCGTAAACCTCGAGGAGGAATGGGCGGGCCCAGGCGAGCTTCTCGGCGGCTTCGCGCTCGAACGGGACGGTCTGCTGCTTCGCAAAAACCATCGGCTGCCAGAAATGGAGTGAATGGAAGCCGAAGCCACTTCCCAGTTGTTCCACGATCGCAAGGTTGGCCTGGTATCTTCGGACGACCTGATCGACGAGTTCCTGTCGACGACCGGGACCGGGCAATACACCTTCGGGCCCCTTCGGATGTAGGAGCCGATGCCCGATCGATTGAGCGAGTCGATACGTCGCAGAATCTCCCACGAGTCGGCCGATCAGGCTGGCCCCGAGGCGAGACGGCGACTGTCGGATGTTGAACTCGGCGCGGCGGTTTCGCTCGTTGGTCGTCAGACCGGCCTCGCCCTCAAGCAGTGCCGAGGTGCTCTCGTTCACGCCGTCGTAGAAAATGACCAGGTCGGGATGGTCGCCCGCCTGGAGTTCGCGCACCAGCGCGACGACCTCCTGCGTACTGACGTAGCCGATCTCCGAGAAGTTGCCCACGATGGCTGGGATCCCGCGCTCATGGATCTTCCGGGCGACGAGCGAAGGGATGGTCCAGTCGTCGCGCGCTCCGAATCCCCAGAGCGATGAGCCGCCGAACATCCACACCCGGAACGGCTGGTGACCGGAATCCTTGGTCGGATGCCGGGGCGCTTGCCAGGTCCTTCGGAATCCTCGCTCATCGATCGTAATCGTCTGGCCAGCGAAGGAATGCTGGCGGAAGTAGACGTAGGGCTCCCACCGCTCCGAGAGACGCTCGAGTTCGTGGTAGTGTCGGATCGGCCAGGTCGCGCCACCGTATCCTTCAGCGATCACACGCGGATCAGGCAGGGTCCCGCCTGCCATCGTGTCCTTGACGAAAAAGAGGAAGCATAGACTTCCTTCAAGCAAGAGGAGGACGAGCAGTGTCAGGCCGACGATGATCCACGCCGATCCCATCCAGCGGAAGGCGCCCCGGGTTCGTCGCAGGAGGCTGGTCATGGGGTTGTCTCGGCTTGTCGGCGCCGGAGGTTGGGGATAACGTGGAGCTTGCGATCAAAAAATCTAAGCAAACCAGGCATCGCGGGGCCAGGGCAGTCCTCGTCCCGCCTTTGCCGATTCGGGGCCGAGACGTTGGAAGCGAAAGGCTGTCGAGCGATTGTGCTGGGCTCGACGTCGGGGATCGGGCGTGCCGTGGCCCTCGAAATGGCCGCGGCCGGGGCCGACGTTATGGTTCACGGCCATCGTTCGCGCGAGGCGGCCGAGGAGGTCGCCGAACTGGTCCGACGGCATGGCGTCCGCTCCCATGTCTTGATGGCCGACCTGGCCGATCGAGAGGCAGGCGACGATCTGGTGCAACGGGCCTGGTCCATCTGGGACGGACTTGATGCCTGGCTCCACATCGCAGGTGCCGACACCCTGACAGGGCCCGGTGCCCGGCTCTCATTCGACCAGAAACTGGATCGACTTTGGGCGGTGGACGTGGCCTCCACCGTCCGCTTGTGTCGGTCGGTTGGACGTCTGATGAAGGCCGCTGGCGGCGGGCAGATTGTGACCATGGGCTGGGACCAGGCCGAGACGGGTATGGAGGGCGACTCCGGCGAGCTTTTCGCAGCGACGAAGGGTGCCATCATGGCGTTTACTCGGAGCCTGGCCCTGAGCCTCGCCCCGGAAGTCAGAGTCAACGGCCTCGCCCCGGGCTGGATCCAAACGAGCTGGGGTCAGACGGCCTCGTCGACCTGGCAAGACCGCGTCCTACGCGAGACACCGATGGCCCGATGGGGGAGCCCGGAAGATGTGGCCCGCGTCGCTCGGTTCCTGGCCGGCCCCGGGTCGGGCTTTCTCACCGGGCAGATCCTCCGGGTCAACGGCGGCGCCGTCCGAGGCTAGTCGGGAGCGAACCTGCTCATGTCGGAACGGCCGCGATACCTGTTCGTCACGGGACGGCTCGCTGAATTCGCACTTCGCGGCGTCCTCGATCGGATGGCTCCAACCGCCGAATTCTCGGCTGAGGTTGCCGTCCTGCCGATCACCGTCGCCGCTCTGATGACACCGAGATGGGTCGCTCGAAACCTCGAAGTCCCGCCCGGAATTGATCGCGTGATTCTCCCTGGTCTCTGCAGCGGTGACCTGCAACCCGTTCTCGATCGGGCACCAGGAATTCCCGTGGAGCGAGGGCCCGCCGATCTGGGCGACCTG
>DAIDJI010000402.1:2224-5492 GCA_027451455.1 Planctomycetales bacterium
CTCCCACGACGATCGTCAGGTCGACGATTACGGCGACTATCGGATCGAGATCCTTGCCGAGATCAACCACGCCCCCCGGCTCTCGATCGACGAACTGATCCGTCTGGCAAGGCGATTCCAGGCCGAGGGTGCCGACGTGATCGACCTGGGATGCGATCCCTCCGAACGATGGAATGCAGTGGGTGATGCTGTCGCCGCTCTGAGAGAGTCCGGCTTGAGGGTTTCGATCGATAGTTTCCATGCCGATGAGGTGGCCGATGCAACGGCCTCGGGCGCCGAACTCGTCCTGAGCGTCGACTCCACCAACCGGGAGCCGTCGGTCGACTGGGGCGTGGAGGTCGTCGCGATCCCCGATCGCCCCGGTACACTCGATGGGCTGGACGAGACGGTCGAATTCCTCTCGGCTCGCGGCGTACGCTTCCGGATCGACCCGATCCTCGAGCCGATCGGATTCGGCTTCGCCGCGTCGCTCGGTCGTTACCTCGAAACCCGCCGACGCTATCCCGAGGCGCGGATGATGATGGGGGTCGGGAATCTCACCGAGCTGACGGATACCGATTCGGCCGGTGTCAACACACTCCTCATCGGCTTCTGCGAGGAACTGGCGATCGAGAGTGTTTTGACAACCGCCGTGATCAACTGGGCGCGGACCTCTGTCCGCGAGATTGACCTGGCACGTCGCCTGGCTCATTACGCAGTCGCCCGTCGCAGGCTCCCCAAGCACGTTGAGCCCCGGCTGGTGATGCTCCGAGATCCCAGAGTCACCGAGCAAGGGGCCGCAAACCTCGAAGAACTCCGGCGCCGGATTCGGGACCATAACTGGAGAATTTTCGCCGAGGGCGGCGAGATCCACGCCCTTAACAACCAGCACTATCTGCGCGGCCGCGACCCCTTCGTGCTGTTTGAGCAGACGGGTGTCGAGGATGCCTCGCACGCCTTCTATCTCGGGCACGAGATGATGAAAGCCAGCACCGCCTTGACGTTGGGGAAGAATTATCGGCAGGATCAGGCCCTGGAGTGGGGCTTTCTGACGGTCCCGGAAGTCAGCCATCGCGAGCGTCGGAAGAAGAACCGCGAGCCCGACGCCGCGCCGGAGTCGATTGCGTCGCCGAATGAGGCCGAGGAGCCGGCGTGATACTCGAAGGGATAGTGACCACCCTGAATGCCCAGGAGTCGGTGAACGTGGCGCCGATGGGCCCCGATGTCCCCGATACGGGCGCGCTCGACCGGTTCGTCCTCCGTCCGTATCGCAGCTCCACCACCTACGCCAACCTCAAGGCCCGTGGCGAAGGGGTCCTGCACGTCACCGACGACGTCCTCCTCCTTGCACAGACGGCGATCGGTGTGACCCCCGACCCCTTCCCAGCCGTCCGACCCGCCAGTAAAGTCGACGGCGCTATCCTCTCGGATGCCTGCCGGTTCTACGAATTCCGGGTGATCGAGCTGGATGACCGTGAGGACCGTACCCGGATCGTGGCCGAGACAGTGGCACAAGGCCGCCATCGCGACTTCTTCGGCTTCAACCGGGCCAAGCACGCCGTACTGGAAGCGGCCATCCTCGCCACGCGCACGGCCTGGCTCCCGGTTCGAGACCTCCTCCTCGAGTTCCGCAAGCTAGAAATTCTGGTACAGAAGACTGGCGGGTCGTCTGAGCACGCGGCCTTCACTCTCTTGCAGAACTACCTGCGTGAAGCCGCGAAAAGCCAGGGTATCGATCCCGACTTGAGGCCCTCACCGCCATGAGCCCCGACAGGCTGACCATTCGGACGCCGGCCCGATTGCACTTCGGCCTTCTCGGCTGGGGGCCGGCACTCGTCCGACAATTCGGCGGGCTCGGGCTCATGATCGAGGAGCCGGCGATCGAGTTCACAGCGGAAAGCTCGCCGAAACCGCTGATAACGGGCCTGCTCACCGAGCGTGCCGATCGAATCCTGGAGATCGTCCGAGCACGCCTCGCCGATGAAAATATCAAGGTTCCATCGCTTTGGCTCCAGATTACCAAGGCTCCGCCGGAGCACGTGGGACTGGGGGTCGGGACGCAGCTTAGCCTGGCGATCGCAGCGGCGGCCTACCATTTCGCGGGACAACCCGTGCCCCCGACGAGCCAGCTAGCCCGATTGACGGGGCGTGGGCTTCGTTCGGGGATCGGCCTCCACGGATTCGAACACGGCGGATTGATCGTCGATGGCGGGCGCAAAGGCCCGAATGATGTTCCGGCGATGATCGCTCGGCTGGAATTCCCACTCGAATGGTCGATCGTCGTCATTCGCCCCCTGAAGGAGCGAGGACTCCACGGCCGAGAGGAAATCGAGGCGTTTCGGGACCTACCCGCTGTCCCGCCGGGAGTCACCGATAAACTTTGTCGGACCATCCTCCTGGATCTGCTGCCAAGCGTCGCGGCGGCCAACATCGTGGACTTCGGCATGGCGCTCGAGGAGCTCCAGCGAGAGGTCGGCGGCGCCTTCGCCCCAGCACAGGGTGGGCGATTTCACCCTTGTCGGGCCCCCGAGATCATCGAGGAATGCCGGAAGGCCGGGCTCGTCGGATGCGGGCAAAGTTCCTGGGGACCAACTGTCTATGCCTTCAGTGATCGGCCACGATCCGAGGTCCAGGAACTTGCAATGATACTCGACGAAAGGCTCGGCATCGGGAGAAACTCGATCATCGTCACCCGGGCGACGAATCGGGGCGCCGAGATCCGCGTTGAGTAACGCCCCGCCCGAGAGCAATAGAAGTTCCAATGGAGGGCGCGCAAAAAAAGACCGCCCCGCCGACGAGCAAGCTCGAGGGGGGGCGGTTCTGGTGGATGATCCCGGCGATGACCGACTTTCGCGCCGAAGCACTATCATGGGCCTGGCGGGCTTAACGGCCGTGTTCGGAATGGGAACGGGTGTGACCCCGCCAGTATGGTCGCCGGGAATTCGTCCGGTCGGTGATGAAGCCGGCCGGACGCGATTCCGGTAGAGTCGGTCGCACACGAACGGGCACTGCTCGTTCTACAGTGCAGCACGAGACGAATCTCGGGGATCACTCCCTTCCGGGTCGCGCACCGCAGGAGCGGGGCGGACGGATCGGGGTGGTCAAGCTGCTCGGCTGTTAGGACCGGTCGGCTGAGGCGATCACTCGCCGTGCACGCCCGGCCTATCGACCTGGTGGTCTTCCAGGAGCCTTCGCAGCTATGCTGCTGGAAACCTCATCTCGGAGGGGGCTTCGCGCTTAGATGCCTTCAGCGCTTATCCTGTCCCGACCTGGCTACCCGGCGATGCCC
>DAIDJI010000403.1 GCA_027451455.1 Planctomycetales bacterium
ACCGGCACTGGCTTCACCGGCGCCACCGCCGTCGACTTCGGCGCCTCCGCCGCCTCTTCCTTCACCGTGATCTCCGACACGCAGATCTCCGCCACCGACCCGGCCGGCAGCGCAGGCGTTGTCGATGTCACCGTCATCACTGCGGGCGGAACCTCCGCCACCTCCAGCGCCGACCAGTTCACTTACGTCGCCGCGCCTACCGTCTCCGCGCTGAACACCACCGGCGGACCGCTGGCCGGCGGGACGTCGGTCACGATCACCGGCACCGGATTCACCGGCGCCACCGCCGTCGACTTCGGCGCCACTGCCGCCACTTCCTTCACCGTGATCTCCGACACGCAGATCTCCGCCACCGACCCGGCCGGCAGCGCGGGCGCCGTCGATGTCACGGTGGTGACCGCGGGCGGAACCTCCGCCACCTCCAGCGCCGACCAGTTCACCTACGTCGCGCCGACCATCACCATCGTCGGCAGCTCGCTCAACCTCGGCACGATCGCCGCCGGTTCCCCCGGCTCGGCCAGCAGCTACACCGTCGCCGGCTCCTACCTCGCCAGCGACATCATGGTCTCCGCTCCCATCGGCGTCGAACTCTCCGACGATGGCGGTTCCACCTGGCACAACACCCTCGATCTGACCCAGAGCAACGGCGGAGTCAACCTGACCACCATCGACGCCCGCATCGCCGCCTCGGCCATCCCCGGCGCCATCAGCGGCAACATCGTCAACGCCAGCAGCGGGGCCGTCAATCAGAGCCTCAGCGTCAGCGGGACGGTCCAGGGCCATTCCCAGCTCAACTCGGTGGACTCCTCGTCGCCGCAGCCCTTCTACGGCCAGAACATCACCCTGACCGCAACCTTCCAGTCGTCCCCTTATGGCCTGGCTCCCATGACCGGCACCGTGACCTTCTACGACGGAACCACCAATCTGGGGACGGTCAACCTGATCCCGTCGAGTTCTCCCAGCGCCGCCGTGTTGGGCGGGCCGCTGTTCCTCTCCTCCTCGACGGTCTCGGGATCGGCCAGCCTGTCGACCTCGGCGCTCGGCGTCGGCAGCCACAACATCCAGGCCATCTATTCGGGCGACGCCCATTACTCCGGCGCCCAATCGACGATCCCGATCTCGATCCAGGTGGCACCGGCCCAGACCAGCACCTCGGTCACCGCGGCCACCACCGCGCAGGGAACGATCCTAACGGCCAACATCACGGTCACCTCGCCGGGAGATCCACCGATCACCGGCACCGTCTCGTTCTACGACGGCAGCACGCTGCTGGGCATGGCTCCCGTGTCGAACCGGATGGCCACCCTGAACGCCGGAGTTCTCGCCTCGGGGAATCACGCATTCGTTGCGGTGTTCTCCGGCGGCGGCACCTCGGCGATGAGCAACGGCTCCACGGTTGTCACGACGGGCGGTCCGACGGTGACCCGCGTGGTCCGTTACGGCTACCTCCACCAACAGACTTACCTGGTGATCACCTTCAGCGAGGCGATGAATCCGGCGGCGGCGGAGGACCCGGCAAACTACCGGCTCGTCGGACCGACCGGGCGATTCGGCAGGAAGAGTTTCGTCGTCGGGATCCGGTCGGCTCTCTACGATCCCGCGTCGAACTCGGTCACCCTCAGGCTGGGAAGGGAATGGAATTCCCATCGCCAATGGAACTTCACCATCAAGGGAACGGCCGGCGGCCTTACCTCAGCCACAGGAACCCCACTGAACGGGGCCGATCAGTCTGGAACGACGGTCGGCAGCGACCACATCGTGATCATCACCTTGAAGGACCTCATGGGGACCGCCGCGGAGCTGCCCACCTCCACCTCGGGGTCAATGCCGGCGGCGAAGTTCCCGGCGGCCGTCCGCAACGTGATGACGGGCCTCTTCGGGGCGAGAACAGAGAAGCGGCCACCCGCCCACGTCTCATCGACGGATCGGCCGACGGCCTGATCGGTCCGAGGGATCACGAGAGGGCCGGGTCGGGATCCTCGGGAGCGGTCCGGCATCGTCTTTTGGAGGATAGACGGGTATCCTGGTCAGGGATCCGCGGAACCCGCGGGCACGAACCGGCTCCGATCGCCTCATTCTGACCAGGACTCGCACCCATGTTGCACTCTATCCGCCGTCATTCCATCGTCCTGGCGCTCGCCCTGCCCATGCTCATGCTTGCCGTCGGCTGTGAGGAGGAGAAGCCGGCCAAGCCCAAGATCGAGGCTCGCGAGACCCTCCACAAGACCACCCAGGATGTCCGCGTGCTGGAGACCGAGCTCGCCAACGGCGCCATCCTCGCCCCCACCGAGATCGAGGTGGCCGACCCGCTCACCCAGAGCGCCGCCGCCTACCGCACCAGCGTGGGCAAGATCGCCAAGATGAAGGTCAAGATGGACATGGATCAGTATGAGGCGCTCAACGGCAAGAAGCCCGAGACCTATGAGGAATTCATGGAGGTGATCATCAAGAAGGGCCGGGCCGACGGCATCCAGCTTCCGATGCTCCCCTATTACCAGGAATACGCGTACGACGCCAAGAACAAGGAGCTGGTCGTCATCGAGTATCCCGCGAAGAAGAAGGCGATGCAGGAGCAGACCGACCGGGAGATGGGGAGAAAATGAGAATCCCCAGGTCGAAATCCGGCGAGAATCACCCGGGGGCGGGTCCGCCGAGGCCGTGAAAGGAGGACGAGGATGAGGTTCCGTGTGACCATCCAGCAGGATGAGGACGGCGTCTTCGTGGCCGAAGTCCCGGTCCTGCCAGGTTGCCTGTCTCAGGGGCGGACCCGGTCGGAAGTGATCGAGAACATGAAGGAAGCGATCGGGGCCTACCTGGAGAGCCTGAACGCCCACTCCGAGCCGATCCCATCGCCGATCTCCGAGGAGATCGTGGAGGTCGCTCTTTGAGTTTCTTGCCGCTCATCTCGGGGCGGGAGGTCATCAACGCGTTGGAGAAGATCGGCTATGGGGTCGACCACCAACGGGGCAGCCACCTCGTGCTTCGTCATGGCGATCCTCCTCATCGGCGGCTTACCGTCCCCGACCACAACGAGGTGGCGAAGGGGACCCTGTGAGCGATCATCCGACAGGCCGGCCTGACCATCGAGGAGTTCAAGGCATTGCTCTGACGGCCATCGAGCCGCGTCCCGGCGCCCGACGATCAGGACGCGGCCTCGACTCCGACCGTCTTCCCGGCTTCCGACGCCCGGGCCGCTCGTCGGTTCAGGGCCCAGAGCACCAGCACGCAGGCGATCAGGCCGATGGCGACGAGGATCTCGTCCCAGTAGGCGATCCATTCGACGTTGATCCAGGCCCTCGTCCAGCCGCTCGCCATCACGGTCAAGGTCCGACCCACCGCCGCGATCGTGCTCAGGTCGATGGCGATGGCGCCCAGACCCATCAAATACGGCCCGATCACCATCGGGACCAGTGCGATCGCAACGCCCATGAAGGCGGCGCGTCGACGTCGTCGGCACGCCAGCCCCACCGCCGCGCCGAGTTGAACGATCGCCGCGCCGTGCGCGAGGATCGTCGCGACCACCAGCCCGGCCAGGGCCAGCCGATCGATCCGGGCCGGGGGACGGTTGGTGTCGTACTGGGCGATTTCCTCCGCGGTCGCCGCTCGGTAGGTCGTGATCCCCTTCGCGTCCGTCGTGGTCACGTAAACGCCCAAGGTGCCCGGGTCCGTCCAGATCTGGGACGTGAGACTGCTGCCGATGGGCGTCGGCAGGACCCTCGTCTCGATCCAGACCCGCACCGGCGCCACGACCAGCGCCACCGCGATCAGCGCCGGCCCGATCGCCAGCAGCAGGACCATCCGAAACGCCTCCCACCATCGGGCGATGTACGACCGACGGTCGAGGACCTCGGCCGCCTCGCGCGAGGTCGAACGTGCCGCCATCGCCGAGGCCAGCACCAGTCCGACCGCCACGCCCAGCGCCGCCAGGGTGATCCCCGTCTCACCGCCGAAGTAGGGGTGCCGGAACGCCCCGCGCCAGGCCGCCACCGACCCGACGACGCCGCCCGCTCCCATCATCGCCGCCAGCACCAGAAGGACATCGTTGAGCGTCGACCGCCGGACGAGTCGATCGGGGATCCGGCCGAGGCAATCGTCGAACGTCCGGATCGTCAGCCAGACCAGCCCCAGCGCCAGGATCAGGGACTCGACATCCCAGAAGAGGATCCAGCCGACCCGCATCCGGGGGAAGAACTCGTCCTGGATCAGCGATTGCAGGATCTGGGCGAGGGCGACGATCGGGCTGAGTTCCGCCAGGCTATCACCGGCTGCCCCTGGCCTCAGGGTCGACAGCAGGATCGGCCAGCCGCCGCCGATCGCCAGCGTGAAGCCGATGCTGATCGCGATCGCGCGGCCCTGTCGCGCCACCCAGACGGCCGA
The DNA here is from genome assembly GCA_027451455.1 of Planctomycetales bacterium. Taxonomy (GTDB): domain Bacteria; phylum Planctomycetota; class Planctomycetia; order Isosphaerales; family Isosphaeraceae; genus JAKAUH01. The sequence continues at coordinate 4,378 of DAIDJI010000403.1, forward strand.
CGCCAGGCCAACGCTCGCGATCAGGGCGCCGTGGACCAGGATCGTCGCGACCACCAGCCCGGCCAGACCGAGCCGCATCCCGAGACCAAACTCGCCGTACGACGGGATCGGCCATCCCGGCGGGAGAACCCTCGCCGGCCGGCCGGCCGTCGCCAGGGCAAGCGCGAACACCGAGGGCCCGATCAGCAGCAGAAGGACCGGCCGGATCGCGCCGAGCCACTTGCCGATCACGATCGTCGCGGACGACATCGGCGTGGCGGTCAGCAGGTCGAGGCTCCCGCGCTGCCGCTCCTCGGCCATCGACGTCGGTGCCGACGCCGCGAGCATCAGCCCACCGAAGATCAGCAGGATGAGCGAGCCAAAGAGGCCGAAGGACATCCCCTGCTGGAACGCCATCGGCCCGTTGTTGCTGATGTCGAAATTCCAGGCGAAGACGGCGCTGTAGAAGCAGGCGAGGGTCGTCGAGCCGCCGACCAGGAGGCCCAGGACCATCAGCCACCGCGAGAAGCGCGTCCGGTGCCACTCGCGCCAGAAGACGGGGTTGCCGTCGAGCGAGGGGCCGGGCAATATGCGGACCATCCGCGCCAGCAGCCCGCGCCCGGCCCGCTTCGACGGCCGGCCCTCGCCGACGATTCCCTTGCGCGCCACCGGCCGCATCCGCCAGACCGCCACCACCACCAGCAGGACCGAGAGACCGAGCGCCGACCCGAACGTGCCGAGGTAATCCTCGATCGTCAGCTTGCCCGGCACCGCGTACGGGGCAAACGCGATGTAATAGGGGTCGAGCCAGAGCGTCCAGTCGTGAGGTCGGCCGATGATCGAGCCGGGATAGGTCGAAATCCCATACCAGATCGGCCAGAGGAGCAGGGCGGCCATCCAGAAGGTATAGACGGCCATCACCACCTCGTGCGACTTCCGCGCCCAGACCGAGAGCGCCAGCGCCATCGAGCAGCCGACCAGCGCCACGGCGATCAGCACCGCGAACGCGAGGACCAGCGCCATCGGGTCGATCCCGCCGAGCATCGAGCTGATCGCGAGGATCGGCCACGAGCAGGCGACCAGGCCGAGGACTGGGAGCATCCGCGCGGCGAGCTTCCCCAGGACGATCTCGGTAT
>DAIDJI010000404.1 GCA_027451455.1 Planctomycetales bacterium
ATACGCATCCGGCACCTCGATCACGCCTTCAGTGCCCACCAGCTCATACGTGCAACGGAACGGCTGTTCGAAACTGCAATCAACGGCGCCGAGCACGCCGTTGGCAAAACGAAGCGTCGCCGCCAGTGACAGGTCGACGCCGGTTGGACCGAAGCGCGCCTGGGCCCGAATGGCGTCCGGCTCCTGTCCCGCGAAGAAGCGAGCCGTGCTGACGCCGTAGCAACCCACATCCCACAGGGCCCCGCCGCCTCGGTGCGGATCGAGCCGCCAATCTCCGGGTGCGATCGGAAACGAGAACGACGAGCGCACGAGCCGCAGCGCGCCGATGGCTCCTCCGGCCACGAGCCGCCCCAGCGCGGCCGTCCGCGGCTGATGGCGCCACATGAACGCCTCCATCAGGATCACGCCGCGCGTCCGGCAATAGTCGACCATCGCGGCGGCCTCTCGGGCGTCGAGGGCCATTGGCTTCTCGCAAAGGATATGCTTGCCGGCATCGGCCGCCGCGACGACCCACGACCGATGCAACTCGTTCGGCAGGGGGATGTAGATCGCGTCGACCTCGGTGTCGTCGATGAGGGCCTGGTAATTGCCGTGCGCCCGGGGGACCTGGAACTCGTCGGCCCAGGCCCGGGCGGTGGCCGTCTCTCGGCTCGCCAGCGCTTGCAGCGTTCCCGAATTCGACCCGCGGATGCCCGGGATCAGGCCCCTCCGGGTAATCCGCGCACATCCCAGGATGCCCCATCGCAGCAATCGTCCGGTCGACATGGCTGGCCTCGTCGGGTCTCGGTGGAAGAAAGACCCGACTATACTGGAGCGGTCGGTCTCGCGGAATGAAACCGAGTCCCCCGAGACGGGGTAGCACCGGGCATGATCGACCATCTCCTGCTCGAAGAGGTCTGGGAAGCGGACGAACCGGCGGTCGCCGAGGCCACCCCGGCCGCGAGGCGGTCGTGGCTCGTCGCGATCCCGGCGGCGATGGCCGTGATCCTCCGGGCGATCGGCTCGGGGATGGACTGGCTCTTCGGGATGCTCTCGCTGCTGGTCGGCCTGTCGACGCTCGCTGCGCTCCCGGTCCTGCAACTGCTGACCCTGGGCTACTTCCTCGAATGCTCGGCCCGGGTCGCCCGGACCGGCCGGATACGAGACGGGTTTGTCGGCGTCCGGAAAGCGTCGAGGGCTGGCAGGCTTGCGGTGGGTCTTTGGCTGTCGACTCTGCCCGCCTGGTTCGTCGCCGGGATGGCGCATTCGGCCGAGCTGATCGCGCCGGGAAGCCGTACGGCCCTGAGCTGGCGGATCGGGGCGGGGCTGCTGGTCGGGTTGACCACGTTCCACATTCTCTCGGCGATCGCTCGGGGCGGTCGACTTCGACACTTCCTCTGGCCCTTCGGACACCCGTTCTGGCTCGTCAGGAGGCTTCGAGCCGGCGGCCTTTACTCCGAATTACGAGAGTCGTTCTGGACGGCAATCGATTCGCTCCGTCTTCCGTATTACTTCCGGCTTGGGCTCGTCGGCTTCGTCGGGACGCTCGCCTGGCTGATCGTGCCGGCCATTCTGATCGCCGCTGGCGGCCGATTCCCTCCTCTGGGGATTGCCGGCCTGCTCCTGCTGGCGGTTGTCGTCCCGTTCCTGCCTTTCCTCCAGATCCGATACGCGCTGGAAGGCCGGATCTCGGCGATGTTCGCGCGGCGGGCAATCCGGGAGCGATTCCGGCGCGCTCCCTGGTCGTTCGCGTTTTCCCTGATGGTCCTGCTTCTGGCCGCGATCCCGCTGTATCTTCTCAAGGTTGAGATGATTCCCCGCGAAGCGGCCTGGCTTCCCAGCCTGGTTTTCGTCACCTTCCTGGCGCCGGCTCGCCTCCTCAACGGATGGGCGTTCGCCCGATCCGGGCGCCGCGATCGACCCTCCCACTGGTTTTTCCGCCTGCTCGGCCGCCTCGCGATCATTCCCGTGGCCGCCTTTTACGTCCTGATCGTCTTCCTCGCGCAATACACCTCCTGGGGCGGCGCCGCGGCCCTCTACGATCAGCACGCTTTCCTCGTTCCCGTCCCTTTCCTCAGCATGTAGCCGGGAGACACCCCATCCGTGGCTTCCTGGCTCATGGCATCTTACCTGGATTCCCTGATTTCCGACGGATCCGGGTTTTTCGTAAAATTGCTTCGGATCTTCCCTGACAATACACGAGGATCGATTATAATCGAGGAGTCGAATGGATGGTCGCCGTACGGGTCGCGTGTCCTGTTACGGCGATCCGCAGAAATGACTTGCCGTAGGGCCGCTCCCCCGGTCCCTTGAAACTCGAGTCTCCGGGCATCCTCTGCCCACGTTTCTTGACTCGAGAGGCTCACTCTCCGAGCCGTATTGAACCCGAACGACGGCTATGGAAGCCGAAGGAGTGTTGAGTCATGTCCATTCATCTCCACCGTGCGCGCGAGATGGCGACCTGGTTCCTGGTGGCCGCCGTGCTCTCGCCGTTGGCGTTTTGCTTCGCCGCGACGGTGCCTGGCGAATCGGTTGAGCTTGCGAAGGTCTCGGGCCAGTTGAAAGTGAGCGGTCGACCTCTCGGTGATGTCTGCCTTTGCCTGGACCGGGGCGAAGAGCATTGCGCCTTCGGCTGGCTGCAAGAAGACGGCTCGTTTCTGCTGAGCAACATGCGGTGGTATGAAGGGGGCGCCGAGCCGGGCCAGTATCACGCGCATATGTATACGGCAAAGGGTGGTCCGCAGTTCCCGGAGAAGTATCGCGATCCGAGGACATCGGGGCTGGTTCTCGACGTTGCATCGGGCTGGAATGATTTCCGGATCGATCTTCCCTGATTGATTGCGGCCCGCCATTTGCTTGGGGACTCTGTGCCTGGTCGTACTTGCTGATGCGGGCAAGGCGGCCGGCTTGGGGTGACCCAGGCAGTGGAGGGCCGCGGTAATGTCGGATTCCGAGACGAACCGTGGAACGGAGTTCTCAACGATAACCGACCCCGGCGTTCCTCGCCTCGCCGGGGTTGCGGTCACCTTCGCGGGACGAACCGATCCGGGGAAGGTGCGGGGTCGGAACGAGGACCATTTCCTGGTCGGTCGTCTGGTGAAGGAGATGAAGGTCGCCGCGACGAGCCTTCCCTGCGAGGGTGGATCGGTCCTTTCGGAGGATGAGGGCTACCTGGTCGTCGTCGCCGATGGGATGGGGGGCGCGGCGGCTGGAGAGCGTGCGAGTTCGCTGGCCGTTGAGAGCGTCGAGGCGTTCATCCTGAACGCGGTCGAATGGTTCCTCCACCTCGGCGGCCGGGAGGAGCAGGCCCTTGTCGAGGAGCTGCGCGAAGCTCTCCGGGTCGCCGATCGAGTGCTTTTCGACCGCTCGCGAGACAACCCCGCGCTCTGGGGGATGGGGACCACGCTGACGATGGCCTTCGGGGTGGAGACGAAGCTCTACGTCGTCCACGCCGGCGATTCGCGGGCCTATCTCTACCGCGAGGGGCGGCTTGAACAGATCACGGCGGATCATACTTTGGTCCAGGCGCTGGTTGACGCCGGATCGATCTCGCCCGAGGCAGCCCGGCACCACAGCCGGCGTCACGTGGTGACGAACGTGCTGGGCGGCCCAAGCGAAGGCGTCTATGCCGAGATCCACAAGCTCGAGGTCCGCGACGGCGACGTCTTCCTCTTTTGCACCGATGGCCTGACCGAGCCGGTCGGTGACTCCGAGATCGCCCGGATCCTCGCCGAGCATCCCCTACCCCAGGACGCCGTCGACCGACTCGTGCAGCTCGCGCTTGACGGCGGCGGTCCAGACAACGTCACGGCGGTCATCGCCCGATACCGAGTCGATCACACCGCGGGATAGGAGCCACCACGAAAAAACACGGAGGGCACGAAAGGAGACGGAGAGATTCAGGCCCTCGGCCGCGACCCTTCGTCTTTTTTCGTGTCCTCCGTGTTTTTTCGTGGTTGCTGGAACCCGGGGGCGGGGTCGTTCCATGACTCATGTCGGATCGACGTGAGCGATGAACCTCCAGGTCTGCCGTGCCGCGGTGCCGGAGCGTTCCCTTCCGCCGATGGATCGATCGGACGAAGGCCGGGTTGTTCGGCTGAACCCCGGGACGTAAGATGGTGTCGGAGTTCGTGGCGGGCGCGATGATCGCCGTGGCGCCTCGGCCCGAGCCGCAGGATCGCGAGGGAAACCGAACCGATCCGGGGGCTCGCGTCGAGGATGTGCGCGGAGGAAAGTCCGGACTCCACAGGGCGCGATGGTGGGTAACGCCCACCGCCCGATCCCTCGCGGGGCCGGGTAGGGACAGTGCCACAGAAAATAAACCGCCCCGGTCGGGATGCCTCGGCATCGCGGTCGGGGTAAGGGTGAAACGGTGAGGTAAGAGCTCACCAGCAGGCCGGGCGACCGGCCTGGCTCGGTAAACCCCATCGGGAGCAAGACCAAATAGGGGGGCAGAGCGTCCGTCTGTCGAGGCGTCGCGGTTCGCCGCGGCGTCCGGAATGGACCCGCTCACGGATCGGCCCGATCCGTCACGACTCCCGGGTAGGTCGCTCGAGGCGCCGGGCAACCGACGTCCCAGATAAATGATCATCCAGGATCATGGGCGAGGGCGCAAGCCTTCGGCCGGAATCCTGACAGAATCCGGCTTACGCCGCCCGCCACGTCCTCTCTCTTCCCTGCCGACCGCCGCCGCAGGCGGTCGCGCCTCCTTCAAAACGCGCTGCCGGCGACGATCCGGACGCTCGCATAGGCGCTGAACTCGGCCGAGCGGATAATTCCCTTCACGTCGAGCGCCTGCTCCTTGAACTCGTGGAACGGCACCTCATCGACGTCGATGTCGCCGACCATTTTGAGGATCTCCTGGTAGATCCTCGGGCTGAAATCCTTGATCTCAGCCGGTACGGCGATGGCGTCGATGACCAGTTCCTCGGCGACGGCGCGGACGATATCCAGCAGGCGGGGAATACCGGGGGTTAGGGTGAGATCGATCACGTGGCCGTCGGTGGGCAGCGGATAGGCGGCGTCGACGATCAGAAGCTCGTCGGACTGCCCGAGTTCGGCCAGGAGGGAGCAGATTGCGGGATTGAGGATGCCGCCCTTTTTCATCGAACTTATCCCTTGTCGAGCCGGTCGACGCGGTCGGCGGGATCGACTGGAGCTCTTCGGAGGCCGCGCCGGGCACCGTTTCGCACGATCCAGTCCCGCGCCGGGCCTCGTTGCCGGGAGATCGGGGGGTTGCGAGTACCAAGATACCCTGGAGTATAACGATTATCGCGGCCCCGCTCCACCCGGGCTCGGGCGGGGCGCTCCTCAGAGCACGCAAAGTTGGGGCCGTCGGGGTCGAAATGGCCTCGTCGGGAGACGTGGCCGGGCCTCTGGAGATGGGATGAGACGTCGCGGAGTACGGACCGTCCGGTTAGCGGCGGTCCTGTTGACGATGGGAGCCGTCACGTGCGCGGCGGCCTGGGATCTCCTCTCACGATGGCGGAACGCCCGGTTCGACGGGCTC
>DAIDJI010000405.1 GCA_027451455.1 Planctomycetales bacterium
GCCCTCGACAATTCGGTAAGCGGCGCCGGCGTCGAGCGGCCCGATCCGGTCGACCTGCCCCGAGGGCCATCGGACCTCGACCGAATCGGCGCGGGCCAACTCGCCCAGCCCGAAATGCAGCCGGGGACCCGACGCCGATTGATAACTCCCACCGCCAATCCGGTCGGCCACCCGGACCCGTCCGCCGGCCGAGACCGAGACTCGGGCGCCGACGGCGTCTCGGTTCGATCGCGTCCCCTGAAGCTGGAACGCGATCGCGTGACCACCCTTTCCGGATTCATTATGCAGCCAAAGCAGAGGCTCATTTTGCGCGAGAACCACCGCGTCGATCCGGCCGTCGTCGTCGAGGTCGCCGATGGCGAGACCGCGGCCGAGGTGGGTCGCCTGGAAAGGAGGGCCCGAGCGCGCTGAGATGTCTTCGAGGTGGCCGCCCGGTTTGCCGCGGAGAAGCTGCATCGGCATCATCCAGGGGAATCGCGGACGGTTGTCGACGACGTGGCCGTTCACGGTGAGCAGGTCGAGCTGGCCGTCGTTGTCGGAGTCGAGAAACGCGGCGCCGAAGCCAAGGAGCGGGCGGCTCGGACCCGCGAGGCCCACCGCGTTCGTCCGGTCGACGAAAAGGCCGCCGCCCGTGTTCTGGTAGAACGTGGTCGACTCGCCGAAGTAGTTGGTCACCGCGAGGTCGGGAAGCCCGTCGCCGTCGAGGTCGCCGCAGGCGATCCCCATCCCAGCCCGGTAGTTGCCGTCTGCCGCGCAGGCCACTCCCGCGAGATCGCCGATTTCCTCGAAGCGGAACCCGCCGAGGTTGCGGAAGAGATTGTTGACCGTCATATCGTTGGCGACAAAGAGGTCGATTTTGCCATCGCGGTCGAGGTCAGCGGCGACGACGCCGAGCCCACGACCGCCGTGGTCGTCGATCCCGGCCTCTCGGGTCACGTCGAGGAATCGGCCGCCGTCGTTGCGGAAGAGGTGATCGGGGAGCGAGGGGAAATCGAGGGGGTAGCAGGTCCGGTCATTCGGTGACTCGGGATGCTCACATCGTTTGGGATTCGAGGGATCATAGCGGAGATAGTGGCAGACATAAAGATCGAGGTCGCCGTCGTTGTCGAGGTCGGCAAACGCGGCGGAGGTTGGCCAGTCGCGATCGCCGCCAAGGCCGGCGCGGTCGGTGACGTCGTCGAAGGTGCCGTCGCCCCGGTTGCGGTAGAGGCGGTCGCCCATCTTCGACCCGGCGGGCGGCGGGAACGGGCCGCCCTGGACGGCGTAAATGTCGAGCCGGCCGTCGCCGTCGTAGTCGAGCAGGCCGACCCCGCCGCACATCGGCTCGGGCGGGGGCGGATTCTTGCCCGACTGGCCGTTCTCGTGGAAAAACGTCAGTTTCGCGGCCCCGGCGCGATCGGTGAAGGCGATTTCCGCGGTGTCGCGCTGGGACGGGCTGGCCGGTGATCGACTCGCTGGTAGGCGAGCGAGCAGATCGGCGACGAGGTCGGCGGCCGTCCGAACGGTCGGACCAACGGCGACCGCCTCGACCTCGACCGGGAGCGGCTCGCGAGGGGCGCGGCCCTCGGCGATCAACTCCCAGCCCCTCGCCTCAACCTTGCGACCAAGCTGCGCCGCCAGTTGGGCAAGCTCGGCGGCGTGCTGGTTGCGGGTCTCTTCCTTGTTGATCAGGACGTACCGCTTGCGGAGGGCACTCATCCGGGCCTTGGTCCGGCGAAGGGCCTCGGCCTCGTCGCGACGGCCGGCCGCGAGCGCCAGATCGGCGAGCCGATCGAGGGCCGGAGCGTCGCCGGGCTCCTCCTCCAGCAGCGCCGACCACTCCCGGCGCTCGCGATCGGGATCGCCCAGTTGACCAGCGAGCCAGCCGCGAAGCCTCGCCAGTTCGGCCCGGGTGAACCAGCCCGGCGGCAGGTGCTCCAGCGCCCGGCGGACCCCCTCGACATCGTGCGAGGCGCGGGAGAGGTTGAGGTACGAGGCCCAGACGGCCGGATCGTCGGGACGGCGCCGGAGGCAGTCGTCGAGCGTCTGGCGGGCCTCGTCAAGCCGGCCCCTCCAGAGCGCGACGTTCGCCCGGCCGAGCCAGACGCGGTCGTCGGCCTCGGTGGCCTTGTGGAGCGCCCGGTCGACGTAGTCGAGCGGGAACGCGGCATCGTCGAGCAGGTAGAGGCTTCGGATGGTCCGGCCCGGGTCGGGGGAATCGGCCCACGATTCGAGGACCAGGGCGCGGACCTCGTGAGCCCGGCTCTCAATTCGATAGAGCAGTTCGAGCGCCTCGCGGACGGTTTTCGACGACTCATCGCGTCGGCGAGGGATCGTGAGGAGCAGGGATTCGGCCTCGGCGAATCGGCCGATGTTGGCGAGGATTCGGGCCTGGACGATCGCCGATTTTCGGGCGATCGGTGAGCCTGGCTCGACGTGATCCAGGGCCTTGAGGGCGGGGATTGGTTTGGCGCGGGCCTCCTCGCAGAGCCCAAGCTGATACCAGGCCTCGTTCCATCGGGGCCGACGATCGGAGAGCTCCATCAGCCGATGCGAGGCCGAGGCGAGCCGGCCCTGGTCGATCTCGCGGACGGCGCGGTCGAGTTCGGCCCGATCGGCCCGGTAAGCGGAGTAAGACCAGCCGCCCCATGCCGCCGCCGTCGCGGCCAGCACCAGACCGACGGCGAGCCGCGGCGATCGCATGGGAGCGGAACCCCTCGGAGGAGACGGGACGGCGCCACTCAGATCGACGCGCCGACCCTCCACGACTCTAATCGTGCGCTCGACCCTGGATCAATACGAGTCGGAGCTGATCACCTCGCCACCGTTGCGGGTGGAGAGGGCCTGGTAGACCGGCATTGGCTGACCGGCCGGAAGGATCGGGATGCAGTTATTCGACACCTGGATCGTTCGCATCTGCTGCCAGTTCCAGCTTGCGATCGAGTCCTTGATGAAGTGGACGGAGCCATCGGCGAAGGCGAAGTTGCAGCCGCCCGCGTGGAAGCTTGTCGCCGATTCCCCGGCGACGGTCCCGCTCGGGTCGCAGGACGCGGGCCCGATCGTCACGTCGGCGCCCTTCAGGTTGGGCGGGTAGAAGGTTGCCATGGTCGAGTCGCCGTAATCGGCGTCGGCCCACCAGCCGTCGCCCTCGAAAGGGCAGTAGGGGCAATTGGCCTGGCTCAGCTTGCCCTGGGCGCTCTCGCCAAACATGAAGGTGTTGCTGGTGCCATCGGTGATGCTCGCGATCCGGACCGGGGGCTGCGATGGCGACCCCGGGGAATACCATCCGCGGCCGGTGTCGGGGAAGACTCCCTGCATCGAGCCGAGGGTCTGCTGGTTGTAGGCCATGCCCGGCATGAAGGTTCCGCAGACACCCCGGTAGCTCGTGTAAGTCGTTCCGAGCAACGATCCGTCCCAGGCGGCCCCCTGCGCGAAGACCCGAAGGCCCGAGATCACTCCGTCGCTCGGGCACCAGAGCAGGCTGAGCCCCATCACCGGGACCGTGCTGTTCCGGAGCTGGTACGGGCCCAGCATCACGTTCATCGCATCGTAGACCGGTGCCTGCTCGGTGTAGAGCAAGAGCGAGGCGAACTGTCCCCAGCCGTCGTGATAGCCCTGCGGGCTTCCGCTGGCAGAGATGTAGGCCTGCATGTTGCGGCCCATGGGGAAGGTGCCGTTGGCGCTCTCGTAATTCATGGCGCCGAGGGCCAGTTGCTTCAGGTTGTTGGTGCACTGGGCACGTCGGGCGGCCTCGCGCGCCGCCTGGACCGCCGGGAGCAAAAGCGCGATGAGGACCGCGATGATTGCGATCACCACCAGCAACTCGATCAGAGTGAAACCGGCGGAGGGTCGACGGGAGAGGTCTCGCATGGATCGTTCCCTTTCCAGAGGGAGGAACCGAGTGGATGACGTGCCGAAGGTCGCGCGAGGATCGATCCGCCTCGACCGACGCCCGCCCTGCCGATCGTCGGGCCGACCTGCGCTCGTGAGATCAAGATTCGCGAGAAGATGCCCTCACGTTACTGGAGAGGGCCGCGGGAAGAAGGGAGTCGCCCAGGATTTCGTCGTCGAGGCGAGGCCGGACGGGCGACTTGCACCCGCCGGCCAGATCGAAGTTGACCCTTTCGGCGGAAGGACCGCCGATCGATTCGACGCGATTCGATCAGTACGAGTCGGAGCTGATCACCTCGCCACCGTTGCGGGTGGAGAGGGCCTGGTAGACCGGGACGGCCTGGCCAGCGGGGAGGACCGGGATGCAGTTGTTCGCCAACTGGGCGGTTTGCATCTGCTGGTAGTTCCAGCTTGAGATGGAGTTCTTGATGAAGTGGACGGAGCCATCGGCGAAGGCGAAGTTGCAGCCGCCGGCGTGGAAGCTTGTGGCCGATTCGGCCGCCGGGGAGGCGGGATCGCAGTTGGTCCCGTTGTAGTTGATGATGTTGGTGAGGTTGGGCGGGTAGAAGGTGCACATCGTTCCGTCGCCCCAGTCGGAGTCGGCCCACCAGCCCTGGCTCTCGAAGTTGCAATCGCCGTAGGAATCGCAGCCGACCTGGCTCAGATTGCCCTGGGCGCTCTCGCCGAACATGAAGGTGTTGCTGGTGCCATCGGTGATGCCGGAGATGCGGACCGGCGGCTGGGAGGGCTGTCCTGGGGCGTACCAACCCTTGCCGGTGTCGGGAAAAATACCCTGGAGGGCGCTGATGGTCTGCTGGTTGTAGGCCATGCCGGGCATGAACGTTCCGCAGACGCCGCGGTAGCTGGTGTAGGTGATCCCGATGGTGGTGCCGTCCCAGCCGGCGCTCTGCTCGAAGTAGCGGAGGTCCCAGATCATGGCGTCGCTCGGGCACCAGAGCATCTTCAGGCCGATGCCGGGGAAGGTGCTATTGCGGACCTGGTAGATTCCGAGCTGGATATTGATGGCGTTGTAGAGAGCGGACTGCTCGGTGTAGAGCAGGAGGCCGCCGAACTGTCCCCAGCCGTCGTGGTAGCCCTGGGGTGCCCCGCTGGTGGTGAGGTAGGCCTGCATGTTGCGGCCCATGGGGAAGGTGCCGTTGGCGCTCTCGTAATTCATGGCGCCGAGGGCCAGTTGCTTCATGTTGTTGGTGCACTGGATGCGGCGAGCGGCCTCGCGGGCCGCCTGGACGGCCGGGAGCAAAAGCGCGATGAGGACCGCGATGATTGCGATCACCACCAGCAACTCGATCAGAGTGAAGCCCCGAGAAGACGGACGAGAAACGTGCTGCATGAGAAGGTCTCGCGAAAGAAATGGATCAGGACGGTCAGATGAGACGGACAACGGACGGAGGATCGGTCAGGGGGACGTTTTGGTTTCCGCGGCCCGCTTTTTGTTGCGTTCCTGTCGCGAGCTAACATCCAGCGGCGGGCGCTTTCCGCGACCCTTGACCGGGGGCTCTTCCACGGTCGGGGCGGGGTTGGCCGCGGGCTTCGCCGGTGGAGGAGCCTCGCTCCCACCACAGCCGACAAGGGCCAGGCCCAGGGCGGTCGTGGCGG
>DAIDJI010000406.1 GCA_027451455.1 Planctomycetales bacterium
GCAGGCCCCGAGTGACGAGGTCGAGGTAGCGCGGGTCGGAGACCGTCGTGTTGTTGTGGCCGAGCGTCGTGCTGAAGACCCGGGCCTTGCCGTTGTAGATATTGGTCCAGACGACCACCGACTCGGCATCCACCTTCCGACCTTTCGGGCCGGGCCCCGACTGTTTCCCGCGGGCGAGGGCGTGCGCAGTCGGTTCGAGGTGGCCGATCGCGTTGTTGTAGAGTTCCTCGTTGACGGTTGTCCAATCCTTGAAGGGCTCGGTGATCGGGTTCGCCTTGTCGACGAAGGTGACGGCGATCGGCAGTTGCGGGCCGTGACCAGTCGAGACGACGCCGATGAACTGCTGCCAGGGCGTCGCCTTCTTCTGCCAGCCCTCGGTTCGGTAGCTGTGCATTCCGCAGTGCAGAACGACGCCCGGAAGCCCGTTTTTGTGCGGCGCGAGGATGCGGTCGATGACCGCCATCTCCTTGTTCACGTTCGACGAGCATTCGTCGTGGACGACGATATCGAAGCCCTTCGCCCAGTCGGGATTGTCGTAGATCGGGTTCTGGTGGCCGTTGCTGGTGCTGGGATCGTAGGCAACGGTCCAGTCGATGTAGGTTCGTGCCGAGATCCCACGGGTGAGGAGGTCTTTCTGGTGCTTGTAGTCGTGGCAGCAGCCGCCGAGGACGAGCAAGGCCCGGATCGGGCGGGGGGGTTCGTCGGCCCTTGCGGCAACGAGAGGACCCGCCACGATCGCAGGGAGGAGCCATAGCCAGCCGGCCCATCGCTTCATGTTGGACGCTCGCTTTCTTGGGCCCGGGCAGCGCCGCGGCCGGGGCCGCTCGGGGAGAGGTTGGAGGTTCCGGAACGCAAGGAGGGTGGCCGCAGCCGCTCGATTCTATCCCGACCGGACCGCATCTCCGATGAGGTACCGCCCCAAAGATCCATCAACTCCAGATCGGATCGGAGAAGACGTGACGCAACTAGTCGCCAGAGGCGACGCGAAAAACGCGAACTCGCCGATCCGCCCGACAACCTCGGTAGGGACGACGACGGGTTCGGCGATGGGCGATCGCCGGCCGAGTACGGCCGATCCGGCTAACGGAATGGTGGGCTCGGAGGAGAGGAGCGTCACGATTCACTACCAACGAAGGAAGAACACCTATTGTGAGAGGATCCGCACGGTCGCCGCCAGCCTCGGATCGCCTCGAAGCTCAAGCTCCTCGCAATAGGTCTCGGGGCTTGGCTTCGGGGTAAAAGTTTGACGGTGTCCATCTCGATCAACGACCACCGGCCGGGAGAGATCCACGATCTTCGTATCCAATCGAACTTTGATATCATTCATGTTTTCAGACTTGATAGTGATGGTATTCTCATGGACCATCGCCTCGACTCGACCGTTCGGCTTCGGATGCGGCGCGTTGATCCAGTAGAAATCCTGGATCACGTCATCGGACATCGCCCAGACGAGGTGATCGGGCCACGGATGCCGAACGCCTTCCTTGAGCATCTGGGCGACCATATCGTGGTCGGGGACGTGGTGGCCGATGCCCGGCAGGATCTTCACGTCGCCGGGATAGCCACCGTATCGGGCCCTCAGGTCGGCGATTGTCTTGACGAATGCCCGGCATCGATCGGCCCGGCCGTACGCGGTATCGCTGTCGCCGATCATCACTGTGAAGAGGAGGTCGCGCAGATTCTCGCTTTTGGTCTCGCCGTCGGTCGGTGCGGCGGCCGAGGCATGCACTGCGGCGAACCGGTCAGGGATCTTCGGCCCGATCACGAACGCCCCATATCCGCCGTGCGAGGCCCCCAGCGCGTAGACCCGGTCCGGGTTGACTGCGCCGAAGATCACGAACTGGCGGATCAGCCGCTCGACCATCGGGCCAATTGCATCGTCATAGAAGCCGTTCCACTCGTTGTTCGGCGCCCGAAGGGCCAGGTAGACATAACCGCCGGCCTCGGGATGATCCTTGTAATATCGCTCGAACATGCCATGCCACTGCTGATCGTTGACCTCCTGCGGGGCGCCCCCTCCGCCATGCATCGCGATCACGAGTGCCCATCCGTCCTTCGGCTTCTTGCCGACGTGCCGCCACAGATAGGGACTGGTCCGATCCTTCGTGGAGACCTTCTTTGCCTCCATCTCACGCCGCAGGGGCTCGTGGATCGGCGAGCCCTTGTAGGCTGTCCATGCCAGTTCGCGGATCGACTCGTCCCAAGGCAGTTCCGAGAGCAGTTTCCGCGCTGTCTCGCGATGGGCCGCGTCGCCGGAAAACCGATCGGTGAGGATGGTTTCCATCGCGGCGCGCGATTCCCTCGTCGAGGGGCGATCCAGGTCGACACGGACGACCGTATCGCCGTTGATCGTGACCGGGCGGATCGTCGAGGTGTTCCCATCCCGGACGACCACCAGAAGCGATCTCTTCGGCGGAGCTTCGCAGGTGAGGTGTCGGTTGATGTCGGCCGAGGGCCCAAAACTCGTCCCGAGCGGGCGGAAAGTGCCGGTGGACGGGTCGAGAGCGGCGACCTCCGCTTCAACCCGATTCCCGCCCCGAAGAACCTCGACCATCAGCCGCCCCGAGGGCGAGGGCTTCGCGCCCTGGGTATAGCGGTCGGTCACGTCCTCGCCGTGGATGCGGTCGGATTCGGACCAGTCCATCGGGAAGAAATCGCCCGTGGATCGGTAGGTCACCGCGTAGATCGCGTTCCGCTTGCTCCCCTTGACGGCCTTCGCGGCGTCACCAACGAACCAGGCGTGATCGAGACCCTTTTCATCGGGTTCGGCGGCACCGACGAAGTGCCAACCGCCATTCCAGACCTCGACCCAGGTGTGATTGCCGCCCCGGCCCGGCCATGAGGCGATCCCGGCCAGCCGAGCAGGCACCCCGACCGCCCGGCACGCCTCAACGAGCATGATCGAGAGCCCGGTGCAGGTCGCCCTCCCCTGCTCGATCGACTCCTTCGAGCTCTGGTCGGGCCGCCGTCGCTTCGTGTTGTAGACGACCTTGTAATCGCGGAAGAGAGCACGGTTCAGCGCCTGGGCCGCCTCACCGGGTGTCTTCAGCGATCGGATCATAGCCAGGTATCGATCGTGGAACTCGCCGCGCATCGGCTGGCGTGGCTCGGTGATGCTTGCGTACGGCAGAACGGCGTCGAGGAAGACGTCTTCCGGCAGGCCGGCGCCCCAGGGAACCTCGCTTCGCGCCTGGTAGGCCAGCGCAATGTTCTCGGCGAGCGCCCTCGGACTCATCGTTTCGAGGTCGCGTTTGGGGAGGTCGCCCAACAGATATGCAAGGCCGTTCCGCTGCTCCTTCGGGCATGATTCCAGGAGCTGGACCCACTCTGCCCTCCGGGACGGTGCGCGATCGAGCGAGGTCTCGACCCGGGCGTCCCACCATCGGGCGGGGGGCTCTTCTCCGATCGAGGCCATGAAGAGGCTGAGACAGGTCAGGAGTATCGTCATGAGCTCTCCGATCGGGATGAGAACCGGCACTGATCCGCGGGCGGCCTGAACCTCGATGATTGACCTTACCTTGATACCCGATCCCGGCCTCGCGCCTCAAGCGTCGGCCGCCGCATCGAGCCGCTTCAGAATTTCAGGCATCCATTCGCGATGCTCGGGCTTCATTGCGCAGGCGCGCAGGCAGACGATCCTGTCGGCGTCCCAGTCCGAGACCGGATCGACCGGCGCGATCATGGAGTGCGGAAACGTCGCGAGGGCGAGATGCAGGTCAAGTCGAGCGGCGGCCTCGAAGATTCGTCGAGCGCGCGCCGACGATTCGGTCGCCGAGCCGGCCCGGACCGCCCAGGCGACGATGTCAAGCGCGGGAGGAAAAAGTGGGGCGAATCGGTCGTCAGCTTCGAGAGCGGCGTAAAGCGCCAGCGCGGCCTCGCGGCACGATTCGAGCCCCCGGGCGAAGACTCCGCCTGGCTCCGGGGGCAATAGCCGGATCGTCGCCCAGAGCGCCGCCGCCGAGGCCCCGGCGCGCGAGCATTCCAGTGAAATCTCGCCAAGGTGCAATTCGCTGGAACTGAAGTAAGTGTACGGCGAATCGTGGCGATAGAACCGGCCGACGGTTGGGTCGCGGAAGAGTACGCAACCGCAGCCGTACGGTTGCAGGCCGTGCTTGTGGGGATCGATGACAATGGAATCGACCTCGCCGATCCGGTCGAATGCCTCACGGGCAAGGGGAACCAGGTTGCTGGCGATCCGGAAATAGCCGCCGTAAGCCGCATCGACGTGAATCTGGAAGTCGTACCGTTCGCGCAGGGCGAGCACGTCGGGGAGGGGGTCGACGGCGCCCGCGGCCGTGGTCCCAAGCGTGACGACCACCGTGCCGACCTCGCCCTCGCGGAGAATCGTCTCCAGCTCAACCGGGTCGAGCCGCCCGAGGGGGTCGACCGGGATTTTCCGGAATGGAACGGCCAGCACCTCCGAGAGCCGAGAGTGGGTGTAGTGCGCCTGGGCCGAGGCGGCGATCGCCTTCCCGGGTCGGAGCTCGCGCCCGACCCAGAGCGCCTCGAAATTTGCCATCGTTCCGCCACCGGTCAGGTGGCCGAGGTGCGTTTCCCAGCCGAACATCAAGGCGAGCTGTGCGACGGCCTCTTTCTCCATGGCCGAGGTCGCGCGCCCGCCGTCGAGCGCGTGATTATTCGGGTTGAGACACATGGCGAGGGCATACGCCGCCCGTGCGATCGGGTGCGGCGGCTTGAGCATCTGGCCGATGTAGAGCGGGTGGTGATACGGATCATTGTCCCTCAATCGCTCGGCCGTCTCGGCCAGCACCGCACGCATCGCCGCGAGATCGACCTCCGGGGCGAGATCGGGGAGTCGGTCGAAGCCCCGCTCCAGGATTGTCAGGGATTCCACCAGGATGCGGAAGCACTCATGTTCGAACGTCATCGGCGGTCCCTTCCACCTCATGTTCCCCAATAATCGGCGCAATCCGAAAGTTCAGCAGCCTTACGACCAACGGTCAAGGGCGGATGCGAATCGGCTCACGCGCCCCGGCTGAGGACGTCGAAGAAAAACGCGAGGATCGGAGCGTCCAGGAGGGATCGGCTGATGAGTCGAGTGAGAAGGCTCTCTGCGGTTACGGTTGTGATGTTCACCATGGGATCGGCCCATGCCGGCGACCACGCCCCTCGCGTGGCGCCACCGAATGCGTTCCAGCCGCCGGGGGCGAGCTTCGAGCGTGACGTGGACCGCAGGCAATACCTTCAAATGGCCCGCGAAGTTCTGGGCAACACCTGCGACGCCTTCGCCGCTGCCCCGATTCGGTCCATCAGGATCGGCTCCGCCCGGATCGCGGAGCGGCTCGGCGTTCGGATCGTCGGATCGCTCCCGCATGTCTCAGTCCCGCCCGGCCACCAGTGTCCCGAGGCCGGCGGTCCCCCTCACCTCGAGACCGGCCCCGGCCAGCGTCTCGGCCACGACCTGGTAGGGGACGCGGGTGCCGGTGAAGGCCGGATCCACCCTGGCATCCATCCGG
>DAIDJI010000407.1 GCA_027451455.1 Planctomycetales bacterium
ATTCGCGATCGAGCGCCCTCGGAGGGCTCATCGGCCGGGCGGTCGAGCGCCTTGTTCATCTCATGCTGGTAGTACAGGGCCATCCGGGTCTCCAGCCCCGCGCGGGCCAGGCGGTTCAGCATCCCGGCCTGGTGCTCCAGCACCATGAGCGCCACGATGTCGCTGTGCGGCGTCAGGTAGAGCGATGTGTTGAACCGATTCTTCAGACTCAGCACGTTGACGCCCTCGGCATTGTCGCACGCCTCGGGCCGGCGCGCGTCCTGGCAGATCAGATTGCCCAGGTGCATCTGGCGTCCGGAGGTCCCGGTGACGTACCAACCGCCCCACCGCTCGGAGAGTGGGCTCGTGTGGTCGGTCCGGTAAGAGCCGCTGGCGAGCATCGGGTTCCCACGCCGATCGACGTAGAGTGATCGCACCAGATGCCCGGGCATCCCCTGATTGGCCGACGAACTGTGGCAGATCAGGCAGGAGTCGGTCTGCCGAGTGATCACCGGACGTTCGGCGGGGGCCTGCTCGATCGTGTAGAACGTCGTCCCGAGCCGGTCGTCGGGTGTCGACACCTCCATCACCGGACCGCCATTGCAATAGCCGACGATCACTTCGTCGTTGAAGTAAATCGCCCGCGGACTCTTCGGCGAAATCCGCTCACGCTGAAGGCTCGACTTGGAAAAAACCAGTACCTGCGACGACTCGGGAATGTCAAACGCCCGCAGTACCGATTTCAGGTATCCGTTTTTCGGCTCGTAGTCGAACTTCGCCTTCCCCTGATCGATCTTCTCCTGGAGCCTCGTGACCGCATCCCGAGGCGCTGTCTCGCTGTAGCGGATCGGCTCGCGCTCGATGTCCTGCGCCACGACCCCAGTCGAGAGGGCTGCCCATCCAACCACCAGCAGTGCCACCACCCCGCATCGACGCCTCAAGCCCAGCGCCCCATGCCACTGCCCCGAATCCGGGAGATCATGCGCCATCGCTCGACCCCTTGCTCTGGCCCCGTAAAATCATCTGACGAATCCTTGCTTTTAATCTGCATTCGAAATCCATATTATCGTCTGGAGGCCGGCTGTCAATCGGCCCCTCTTGATTTTTCGGGCCGGCTGGCCGAGAGAGGCAACCCCGTGCACCTGACCCAATTCTCGGATTACAGTTTGCGGCTGGTGTTGTACCTGGCCTGCCATCCGGATCGGGTGGTCTCGGTCGAGGAGGTGAGCCGTGCGTACGTGATCTCAAGGCATCACCTGGTGAAGGTGGTGCAGTCGCTGACGGAGCTAGGAGTGGTGGAGTCGCAGCGGGGCCGGGGAGGGGGGATGCGGCTGGCGAAATCGCCTTCGGAGATCAACGTCGGCTGGCTGATTCGCCGGACCGAGCCGCATCTCGACCTGGTCGAATGCTTCGATCTCGCGAAGAATACGTGCCCGATCGCACCGGCCTGTGGCCTGAAGGGAGCGCTCCAGCGCGCCCAGCAGGCGTTCCTGAAGGTCCTCGACGGGTACAATCTCGACGACTTCAAGGCGTACCGGGGGGAGTTGATCCAGCTTCTCGATCAATCGTTGGGCCGAAGTTAGGACTTCCGCGAGTGATCGGTACTTCGGGCGATCCTCCAGGGGACGACGGGCGAGGATTGGGGTTGAGTCGGTGGGCGGATTGTTTCATAAACGGGCGCAGCCTGACGGTTCCCATCCGATGCCATCGCCCCGCGTCCATCCGCGAAAGGAGGTCCGCCTTGACGATCCGATCGTTCGCGGTGCTTGTTCTTCTGCTTTCCCGTATCCTCACGCCCGCTCTCTGGGCCGGTCAGCCACCGAGCCCAGCGCGAGGCTCCATTGATCCCCTCGCTCCTGCACAGGGCATCACGCCGGCTGAGGAGATCAGTCGGCTCGAAAGCTCAATTGCCGCCTCGCAGGAGCAGATCCGCTCCCTCTCGGCCGATCGCGACGACCCCCGGAGTGAGTACGCCCGCGCGAAGGCCGCCTTCGAGAGGATCGATCGGGCCCTTCAGGAGCGGAGGCTGGCCCTTCAGAAACTCGCTCCGGGCAACCTCGCCGGACGTCGAGACCTGGGCGCCCAGGTCTCGGCGATGGAGACGCAGCGTACGCTGGCCAAGGACCGCTTCGACCTTGCAATCGAGGCCCGACGCGCCGCCGCCGAGCAAATCGCCAACCTGCAACAAATGCTCCAGCGCGACCGGAAGGAGCTGCAGAAGCTCCAATCCGCCACCCCATCGCCCGACGCCGAGGTCGATGCTCCTCCCGCCTCGTCGCCAACGAAACCCCCATCGACCGAGGCTCCTGCTGCCCCGCCTGCCATTGCGCCGCTCGTCACCACACCCGCCGCCACCGCGACGCCCACCACTCCCGCCGAGGTCTCGCCGGAGCCGACCAGCCATGAGTTGAGCGCGGCTCAGAAGGACGTCAAGCGGAAGCTTGCGGCCGAGAAGGCAGCCGACGCCGAGGCCCGATCGGCGACCGAGCTTCTCAAACGGCTCGACCGCGAGGTGGTGCTGGAGAAGCAGCTTCTGGAAACCTCGCGGAAGCAGCGGGAGATCGCCTCGCGTGCCCGTGACGCCCTCACCGCCGACTTCCGTCAACGTTCCGTCGCCGGAGCTCCGAAGCCCGAGCTTGACGGCATTCTCGACCAGGTCCAGCGTGCCGAACGCCGGCTCGAAACCGCGAACGCCGAGGCCCAGAAGCACGTCACCCGCCTGGAAGAGTTGCAGACCGAACGAGCCTCGGTCCAGGCCGAGCAGCTCGACGACATGAAGCAGGCCCAGCTCGCCCGTCAGCAGGTCCAGGCGGCCGAGAACGAGGTCCGCTGGATCGAAAACCCGTTCCGACTCCACAACATCCTGCTCTGGCTGATCGACCACGGGCCGAAGATGCTCGCGGTCTTTCTGGCGATGATTCTCTCGCAATGGGCCGCCCGGCACTTCTGCGACCGGGTGATCCTGCTGATCGCTCAGAAGGGCGCCCGAGGCACAGCGCCCGAGCGGGAAGACCGCGCCCGCACACTGGTGGGTGTCTTTTTCAACGCGACCTCGGTTGCCATCCTGCTCGGCGGTGGACTGATGCTCCTCCAGGAGGCCGGCATCCCGGTCGCCCCGCTGCTCGGCGGTGCTGCTGTCTTCGGTCTCGCCGTCGCCTTCGGCGCCCAGAACCTGATCCGCGATTATTTCTATGGCTTCGTCATCCTGCTCGAGAACCAGTACAAGCTGAATGACGTCGTCCAGATCGGTGCGCTCTCGGGACAGGTGGAGAAGATCACCTTACGGATGACGGTTCTCCGCGACCTGGAGGGGCGCGTCCACTTCATTCCCAACGGTCAAATTACGGCCGTCACCAACATGACGCACGGCTGGTCGCGTGCTCTCTTCGACATCGGGGTGGCCTACAAGGAGGATGTGGATCGCGTGATCGGCGTCCTGTCCTCACTCGCCCACGACCTGCGCTCCGACCCGCAATTTGGCCCGCTGATCCTCGAAGACGCCACCATGCTCGGTGTGGACAGACTGGCCGACTCGGCGGTGGTGATCAAGTTCTTCATCAAAACGCGACCGCTTCAGCAGTGGACGATCCGCCGCGAACTACTCCGGCGCATCAAGAACCGCTTCGACGAGCTGGGCATCGAGATTCCCTACCCACACCGGACGGTCTACCATCGAACCGATCAGGGAGCCCCGATCGAGGCAACCCACAACCCGCCTCGCATCCTCTACGGCCATCCCTGAGGCTCACGACCGGGGATCCGATCCCATCCGATCCCCGGATCGAAGCTTCGCCCGAGGTTATCATCGAGTCGCGAAAGATCTACCCACCCGAGACGGCTCCGGAGAGCCCCCGATGTCGAGTTCGAAAGTTCACATCCGTTCTGAGCGAGTCGCGAAACCCGGTGCGGTCGTCGTGGAGTTGATCTCCACCGCGATCGGCGACCCCAAGCACGCCCACGAGCTCGGCCAGGAACTGGCCTCGCTCGTCCGACCCGAGGCGGTCGATCGGTTCGTCCTCGACTTCCGGAACGTCAAGACGTTCTCCAGCACCGGGTTCGGTGCGCTGGTCGGGTTCGTCCTGAAGGTCCGGAAGCTTGGCGGCCATGTGTTCATATGCAATATGGACGATTTCGTCCGCTTCGGGGCCGACATCATTCGCCTCGGCGATTACGCGCCGATCTTCGACGATCGCCAGGCGGCCCTCGACCACCTCGCGGCCGAGGGCACGCCCGGTTCGTGAGCGGGGCGAGTCAACGGGCGGCGGTCGCCTCGGCGTGCAGCTCCTTCAGGAGCCGGACGGCCGCGTCGACCAGCCGCTCGCCCGAGCCCTCGCCGCATCGGGCGCTGATGACCTCGTAATTCCCCTGCGCGTAGGCCCGTCGCGAGGGGATGTAGCCGATCGCACCATTGGCCAGCTCGGCGATGATCGTTCGGCGGAACGGCGAGTCCTGCTTGATCGCCAGGCCCAGCTCGACAAAGATCTCGCCCGGCAGCGAGACCCACGCGAGTTCGTCGCCGAGCGCGATCACCTGCACCTCGACCGGGATCGGATGGCCCTTCCGCGCGACGACGTCGCGCACCTTCAAGGCATCGACCTGATCGAGGAACTTCGGCCGGGGCGCCTTCGGGGACTGCATTTGCCTGAGGATCTCCTGCGAGCGCTCGATATCGGCCTCGTCGATCGTTGCGAGCGGGAGATTTACCATCGTCGATCGGACGCGGACGACATCCGCTTGGACGGGTTCCAGCCGGGGCCAGGTGCGCAGGACCTCGGCGGCGAGGATCGTTCCCATGCGCGAGGCGTTCGCGAAACCGCGCTGCGGCTCCCGCCATCGGACGTCGATGTGATTCACGTCGCCGCAGCAACCGGTCGAGTAGAGCGTGACCACGTCGCGACCCCGGAAGTCGGCGAGTTGCCGCGAAAGCGTTGCAGGCATGTCGGCGGAGATCTCCGGGGCACCGATGTTATCCAGGTGGACGGCGTAGTTCACCGCGATCGCGATCGGATGGCCGTCGGGTGTGGCGAAGTCGACCACCGGGACCTCGGGATCGATCGTCCCGGCCGCCTTGAGGATTCTGGGGTTGAGCTTGCCCGGGTTCCAGCCGACCGAGCCGTCGGTCATGTGGAAGCGACGATTGAACGCGATCGAATCCTCGTGTCCGATCGCCGCACGAACAATTGCGGGCGTCTTTTTCGACTCGGCGAGCCGGACGGCCTCCGCGATTTTTGAGGGCAGCGTATCGAGGTAAGCGACGACCCGGTCGGACTGGCCGCCGAAGGGGCTCTTGCGGTCGATCACAGGGCCGGTGTGGCTGTGGGTCGCGCTGATGAGGACGTCGGCGCCCCGGATCTGGGTCGTTTTCTCAATCTCCTTGCGAGCCTGTTCGACCAGGTCTCGGGGCGTCGAGATCAGATCGAGAGCGACCATCGCCGCCGATCGGCCGCCGGCCTCGATCACGACGGCCTTGGCGTAGATGTCATCGTGGATGCCCTG
>DAIDJI010000408.1 GCA_027451455.1 Planctomycetales bacterium
CAGCCGATTGGCAACCGGTTTCCGGCTCCCCAGGCTGGCGGCCAGCGCACTCCAGGCCGACCGAAGACGGTCGATCTGAGGTCCGCCTTCTCCGACGTCCCGGGCGTCAAGCAGGTCGCCATCCCGGTCAACCCTTCCGACCCGATCGCCCTGGTCAACGGTCAGTCGATCACCCGCCAGCAGCTTGCCGACGAGTGCGTCGCCAAGGAGGGAAAGCGGGTCCTCGACACGATGATCAGCCGACTGCTGATCGAGCAGGCGATGACCCGCTCCAAGATGTCGGTCACCGCCGCCGAGATCGACGACGAGATCAATAGCATCGCCCAGCGGTTCGGCCTCGACCGGACCACCTGGCTCCGCACCCTCGACAAGGAGCGCGGGATCAGCCCCTCCCAGTACGCCCGAGAGATCGTCTACCCGGCCATCGCCATGCAGAAGCTCTGCCGGTCGCGGGTCCAGGTCACGCCGAACGACATGCGAGAGGCCTTCGAGTCCCAGTTTGGCGAGAAGCTCCGCGTCCGGATGATCATGGTGAATAGCTCCCAGAAGGCGTTCGCCATCTGGGAGCAGTTGCGGCTCAACCCGGGCGGCTTCGAGGTGATGGCCAAGGAGCAGTCGATGGATCCCGGCAGCAAGGCCCTCGGCGGCCTGCTCGCCGAGCCGATCACCCGCCACTCCTACCCGCGCACCGTGAGCGACGGCGCCTTCCGCGACCTGGTCGACGGCGATCCGAAGGACAAGGATCCGAGCCACAAGCCCAAGGACGGCGATATCACCGGCGTGATCCAGATGGGCGAATCGTCCTACATCATCCTTCGTCGCGAGGGGCTCGAACCGGCCGACACCAAGGTCAATCCCAAGGATGAGGCGGTCCTCACGCACCTCCGCGACATGCTCTACGAGGTCAAGCTCAAGGAGCAGATGGAAAAGCTCTTCGAAAACCTGATCAAGGAAGCCGAGATCGAGAACCGCCTCACCGGCTCGATCAAGATGGCGAACGAGGACACCCACCCCGATCACCGCGTCGACCGCGACGTGCGGCTGATGGGAAACAAGGACTCCGCCGATGCGGCTTCCGCCAAGGCGGCCCAGACCCCGGCCCCAACCGGCCGGGTTCCGGCTCAGATGGCCCGACCCGCGGCCCTGGCCCCCGAGGTCGCCGACCAGCAGTTCCGACCGCTCAAGCCCGTGGAGAAGCCGGCCGCTTCCAAGTCGGCCCCGAGCGCCGCACCGACCGCACCGGCCCCTGCTCCGACCGCTGGCGGCGGCCAGTAAACCCCGACGAACTGGCGAGGCCCCACCCGAGGGGCCTCGCCCGCGCCTGGACAACCTTGCGATCATCCCCCATAGTCGACTATATCGAAGCGACCGAAGCCGGAAGCCCACTGAGCCCCGCCCCTAACGAGACGAGCACCGGAGCGAACCGACCCATGCCGGGCCCCAACCCCATCGACATCGGCCAGTTCATCCGCGATATCCCCGACTTTCCCAAGCCCGGGATTCGGTTCAAGGACATCACGCCGATGCTCTCGTCGCCGGCCGCCTTCGGCGCCGCGATCGACGCCCTGGAATCCGCCTTCGCCGGCCGGGGCATCGAATCCATCGCCGCGGCTGAGGCCCGAGGCTTCATCTTCGGCGCCCCACTCGCCCTACGCCTCGGCGCCGGTTTCGTCCCGATTCGGAAGCCCGGCAAGCTCCCCTATGCAACGATCGCCCTCGAATATGACCTCGAATACGGCCGCGATCGCCTGGAAGTCCACACCGACGCCTTCGGCCCCGGCCGCCGGGTCCTGCTGATCGATGACGTCCTCGCCACCGGCGGAACGATGCGGGCCTGCCGAGATCTCGTCCAGTCCACCGGTGCCGAGGTCGTCGCCTGCGCCTTTGTCATCGAGCTGAGTTTCCTCGGTGGCCGGTCGAAGCTCGAGCCGACCGAGGTTCTTAGCCTCCTCAACTACTGATCCGCCCCATGGTCCTGATCCAACGCGAGAACCGACCGTGAACGACGCCTGGATCGCCGAGAGGATGAAGCACATCGACGCCTCCGGAATCCGGAAGGCGTTCGAGATGGCGAAGTCGATGAAGGACCCGATCAACCTCTCGATCGGCCTTCCCGATTTCGACGTCCCTGCCCCGGCGAAGGCGGCGGCCATCGCGGCCATCGAGGCCGGCCACAATGCCTACACCGTGACCCAGGGCCTCGCCGAACTCCGGGCCAAAATCCAGGCCGACCTCGATACCCGCTTCGGCCACTCCGATCGCGACGTTCTGATCACCGCGGGAACCTCCGGAGGTTTGCTCCTGGGGATCTGCTCGGTCGTCAACCCGGGCGACGAGATCATCGTCCTCGACCCCTATTTCGGAATGTACCGACACCTGGCGACCCTCGCCGGCGGTGTCTCCGTCGCGGTGGATACCTACCCCGACTTCCGCCCCGATGCGGCCAGGGTCGAGGCCGCCATCACACCCCGGACCAGGTGCGTCGTCCTCAACTCCCCGAATAACCCAACCGGGATCGTCGCCTCAGAAGCCGAAATCCGGGCCCTGGCCGAGCTCTGTCGGCGCCGGGATATCCTGCTCATCAGCGATGAAGTGTATCGATCGTTCTGCTACGACCAGCCGTTCGCCTCGCCCGCCTCGTGGAATGAAGATGTCCTGGTCGTGGATGGCTTCAGCAAGGCGTACGGCATGACCGGTTGGCGGCTCGGGTACGCACACGGCCCCTCCCGCCTCATCCAGGAAATGGCCAAGCTCCAGCAGTTCAGCTTCGTCTGTGCCCCGAGCATGGCCCAGCACGCCGGGATCGTCGCGCTCGACCTCGACCTCGGCCCCCAGGTCGACGCCTACCGTCGCAAGCGAGACGCCGTCGTCGCGGCCCTCCGCGACGACTTCGACCTCGCCACCCCCGAGGGTGCCTTCTACGCCTTCCCCCGCGCTCCCTGGGGCACGGCCTCGGAATTCGCCGCCGAGGCCATCCGACACAACCTCCTCATCATTCCAGGCAATGTCTTCTCGCAGTACGATACTCACTTCCGAATCTCGTATGCTGTGGACGACAAAACTCTGCATCGTGGAGTTCTGCAAAGCTTTGGTCTAATTTAAGTCAAAAACTTGAGGTGATTGCCGTGACCATCCAGAAGCCCCCTTTTCCACCTTTTGATTCGCAAAGCGCGGCGTTCAAAGTTCGTCTTGCGGAAGATGCTTGGAACTCCCGAGATCCTGTGCGCGTGGCTGGCGCGTATACTGAAGACAGCGCCTGGCGCAACAGAGATGAATTTTTCGTGGGGCGCACTTCGATTATCGCGTTTCTCCAACGAAAGTGGGAAAGGGAGCTGGAATATAGGCTTGCCAAGGCGCTTTGGGCATTTGTCGATAATCGTATCGCTGTGCGGTTTCAGTATGAATACCGGTGTGCAGATGGCCAGTGGTTTCGGGCCTATGGCAACGAACAGTGGGAATTTGATGAAAATGGGCTGATGAGACGCCGCGAAGCTAGCATCAACGACAAACCAATTGACGCCGCTGAAAGACGGTTTCTGTGGCCTTTGGGCGCCCGTCCAGAACATCATCCTGGGATAGAGATGTTGGGTTTCGGTTCGCGACCTTAGAACCCGAATCTGAATGATAGAGCGGCTATCGTTGACGGGCGATTTTCCTTGTGAGCAGGCGGATATGGGCGAGGAAGAGCCATGCGGTGGCGCTGGTAACGGTGGCCTCGAAATCCTTTGCGAGGCGCCGGCATCTGCCGAGCCAGGCGAAGGTTCTTTCCACATGCGGTGATCGCGATCCGGCGGTTTGATCTGTCAAACTGGGGCGCGAAGCGAGCGGGTGGTCCGCTTGTTGGAGCCGAGGGAGGCAATCATGGCGCACTACGCAGGACTGGACATTTCGGACAAAGACACCGCCATTCACGTTGTGGACGACAACGGGAAGCTGGTCTGGCGGGGCAAGAGGGCCAGCGAGCCGGAGGTGCTCGCCGCGGCCCTGCGCCGGCATGCGCCCGAACTCGTTCGGGTCGGGCTCGAGACCGGACAGTTGGCGCCGTGGCTCTACCATTCGCTCAAGGATCTCGGTTTTCCGGTGATCTGCCTAGATGCGCGCCATGCACGCGTGGCGACAGCGTTGCAGCGGAACAAGACTGACGCACACGACGCTGAAACTTTGGCGCAGTTGGTCCGGACTGGCTGGTATCGGGAGGCTCGTGTGAAAGGCTGGGCCGCACACGCCATGCGCCGTCTGGTCGGTGCCCGTTCGCAACTCGTCGGCATTTCCATCGATTTGTCGAACCAGATCCGCAGCACGCTGAAGACGTTTGGGCTGAGGGCGACAGGCGGGGCCGGACGCGTCTTCGAAGCGAAGGTGCGCATCGCGCTGGAGGGCCGGCCCGAGGTGGCCGGCGTGGTCGAGCCGTTGCTTGCGGCCTGGCGCGCCGTCCGCGATCAGATCGCCGTACTCGACCGCAAGCTGATGGCCGCGGTCAAGGCCGACCCGACATGTCGGCTGCTGATGACCTGTCCGGGTGTCGGCGTAGTGGTTGCCGCGAGCTTCAGCGCCGCCGTCGAGGCCCCAGCGCATTTCCGGCACTCACGCTCGATCGGCGCCTATCTCGGACTTACGCCCCGACGCAACCAGTCCGGCGAAATCGACCACAGCGCCGGCGTGTCCAAGCGCGGGGACCGGTTGCTGCGGAGCTACCTGTTCGAGGCGGCTGCCTCGCTGCTGGTGCGGGTGCAAAGCTCATCAGCATTGAAAACATGGGGGCTGGCACTCGTGCAACGACTTGGTTTCAAGCGGGCAGCCGTTGCCGTCGCCCGCAAGATCGGCGTTGTGCTGCACGCCATGTGGAAGTCCAACAAGCCGTTCGAGGCTTGGCTCGGCGCAACACCCAAGACCCGAGCAGCCTGACGGTTTCGCCAGTTTACTGAATCCGCCCCTCAGGCGGACGCAGGCGTCCTCGCCGGACGCGACGAGGCTACCCCGAGTTGGGTCTTGCTGCCGGACTATCCGGACCGCGCTCTCGACATGGTGGGCCTCGCCTTCGAAAAGCATGTTGCGGCGACCAACGAGGGTCGACCCCGGAAACAACCAAGATCCGGCGATGATGCAGCGAGCTGCAAGAAAGGAGTTGACAGGTCAGTCGCGATCAAACAACCTTGGCCGATCAGGTCGGGGCGGCATGTCATGCGCTGATGCCGCTCTACCGGCTGATCGAAGCCCATGTTCATGATGCCGCGCGCCTGCATGGCGACGACACCACGGTGCCGGTCATGGCGCGTGGCAAGACCGATACGGCGCGTCTGTGGGTCTATGTGCGGGACGATCGACCCTTCGGCGGTTCTGATCCCCCGGCGGCACTGTTCCATTATTCGCGGGACCGGCGCGGCGAGCATCCACAGGCCCATCTTGCCGGCTGGTCGGGTATCCTGCAGGCCGATGCCTATGGCGGTTATGGCGAACTATACA
>DAIDJI010000409.1 GCA_027451455.1 Planctomycetales bacterium
TTCAGCACGCGGCCGACCTGGGCCCTGAGCTGAAGGCAGCGCATCTCGATCTCGAACCGCTCGGCCTGGCCGGCGATCCGGAGCTTCCCCGCGGTGACGATGTCCTGGCTGATGAAGGCGCCCTGCGTGGCGCCCTGCGAGAGCCGAGAGGGTGTCGATTGGACCCATCCGGCGGTCGGGTTTGGATAGCGGGTAAGCTGGCGAAGCAGGCCCTGTTGCTGAAGGATCAGGGCCTCCGCGGCGCGGATCGTCGGGTTGTGCGCGAGGGCCATTTGCTCCAGCTCATCGAGCGTGGTCGCGGCCGTTGGGGCGTCGGCGGGAGCGACGGCGCGGGCGATCGTTTGTCGATGCGTCGGCTCGTCGGCGCGAGTCGGCAGAGCCAGACTGAGGATCGCCGCTGTCCAGGACGCGAGGATCAGGGCAAGCCGGATCTGCATGGGCACTCTCCTCGGGGGCGCGATCGGATCACCCGCCAAGCGGGAGCGTGAGCGCGGGTCCGGCGAACCTCTCGCCCGACTCCTGGAGCGCGAAAAGCACTTCGAGGAACGACAGGATGGCCCGCGATCGGACGTCCTGGCGAGCGATGTAGAACCAGTAACCGCGATACTCGACGACGACCTCAGCGTCCTTCGGCCGGTGCTTTTGCGAGGCGATGAAGAAGTTGCCGGCGGTGATCCGTGTCCAGTCGAACGGGCGGCCGTCGGGTCCTGGGGTCATCGGCACCACTCCCGACCGGACATGCTCCTCGGGAACGCAGACACCTTTCGACAGGAAGGTCATGATCTGGAGGACCGACCGCATGTTGAGATAGAGGGTGCTGCGGTCGTGGTCTTCGAGAGGTCTCGGCGGGCTCGTCGCGGCCTCGTCGCTCAGCTCGGATCGGATACGATAGCGATCAAGGCCGGGGATCAGGTGGAAGATCCGGGCGATCTCGGCCATCTCGGGCGAATGGACGAACGCGGGTCGGATCTTGAGGAAGAGGTCTCTCTGGCGACGGACCAGCGCCATTCGGCCGTCGCCCTGCGACCGGAAGGCGTAGCCCTTGGTGGCGGCATCGAGGACGTGCCCGCCGTCGACGGCGTCCTTGTCGATCGGGTCGGACATGTCGTCGGAGAGGTCGGTCGTCCCGATCGCCAGCTCGGTTCCCTCGCGATCGCGGAGCGCCTCAAGGAGGCGGATACCGCGGAGGAATTCAGCGTTGTCGTCGGAGACTGTGGGCGTCAACGTGGTGGCGCGGGGGGCGTTGGGAACGTCGTTGAGGTCGTTGATCGTCAGGAGTAGAAGCTGCTCGATGCTCGCCCCGGCGTTGACCACGCTGAAGAGGTCGGCGGAGAGCGGGGTTAACAGTGCCTTGGCGATCTCTCGACCCTCGCGGGGGTGGTAGTTAATCGTTGGGGTGTCGCGAGCCCAGCCGCCGGCGACCCCGAAATTGGTCTGGCTGCCGCTCGGGCCGGGGTCGCTCCCGCCGGCCGCCAGCTCGAACTGGCTGATGATCGTCGGCAGGTCGATGAAGACGGGCGAGTCGGCGTAGCGGAGCCGGACGATGTTCATCAGGAGCTGCTGATCGTTCGTCTCGCGAACGACCTCGTTGTATCGCATCCGGGTGAACCGGACTGCGCCGGGGCCGAGGCAGCCGCTGAGGCCCGCCCAGGCGGCCAGCAGGACCAGCGCCCGCCCGATCCGCCGACGCCTCCGCGCCGATCGTCGGCCCCGCTCTTGCATCGTGATCCACCAAGATCGCCTTGCCCCGACGCCTCCGCGCTGGGGTCTCCTTGCTCCGACACTCCTCTTCTTCTATCGTCGGCGCGACCCGTTGACTTGATCCTCTCTGTGCGACCGGCAGAGTTGCGGCGGCTTGCAACATCACTCCGAGGCGTTCATCATGTCCGGATAGGCCCGGGCTCTCGGGTCAGAAAACCGTCCCAGCAACCAGGAGAATCCTCGTGAGGACCGCCCTCGTCTCGATCGCCCTGTTCGCCCTGGCTGTCTCGTTCGCCGTCGATGCCGTCGCCCGCCTGGCCGACCACTCCGACGCGAAGCTGGCGCACATGGTCTTCTTCTCCCTCAAGGATCGCTCGAAGGAGTCGCGCGAGCGGTTCATCGCCTCGTGCGAGAAGTACCTCTCCGACCACGAGGGGGCCGTCTATTTCTCGGTCGGCACCATCGCCGAGGACGCCGACGTCCAGGAGCCGGTGAGTGTCAAGGACTTCGACGTCGCCCTGCACGTCGTCTTCGAGAACAAGGCGGCGAAGGCGAAGTACCTGGTGAGTGAGCGGCACAAGAAGTTCGTCGACGAGAACCGCGCCGAGTTCGCCGGAGTCCGTGTCTTCGACTCGTTCCTGGAGCCGGCGAAGTCGTCGAAGTAAGTCCCGAGCGATCGCGCGACCCCGGGCCGCTCCGACCCGGGATCGTCGCGTCGCGAGGCCGCCAGGAACCGGGATCATGAGCGCCCGAAGAGGCCAGGGGAAACTCCCGAAGCGGATGTTTCGGCGGGAGAAGGTTTCACCGCCAGCGATCCCGCCCGGGACCAGCGTCATCTACCCGAAGCCCGGCCAGCAGAAGATGTCGGAGGTTCTCGAAGATTTTATCGAGCCCTACCGGTACCAGGCGACCGACGAGAGATCGTTTCGGTTGCTGCTCAACATGGGGCTCCTGGCCTGGAACGTGAGCCAGATGCCCGAGGAGGAGCGCGAGCCCACCATCGACCGGCTCCTCTCCGAATCCACGTTCGGCGTCGATCATGAGGGGTGGCTCGCCGCGAAGGTGCTCGTCGAAGCTCTGGTCCGGCGGAAGCTCGAATTCTTCGCGGACAACCACCGGCTGATCTATTCGTTCCAGTTGACCAACCGGGGCGAGGATTACCACCTTTCCGTCGCCTCCACGCTCGAATAGGACCGCCCCGATTCGGCCAGACCGTAGCGGGCCGTCGACAGACTCATCCCCGATCGCGATGGTGCCTTTGTCGGCCTAACACGACTCGCCCGGAATCTCGACGCAGCCAGACGGGTCGATGGTTTTGCTCGTATCCTGCCCTGCCAGATCAGTTTAGGACGAGAGAGAAATCTCGGGATTATTTGATCCTTCGAAGGCTGCGTGCCATAATCTGGCGAGGTCGCTCATCAACCCGCCGCCATCCCCGATCGCGAGGGATCCCCCCTGGAAGGGCGGGGCGCAGGGCCCCGAGACGGCGGGGCGACCCGACATCGACGCAGGACACGCCTATCGCCCTTCGAGGAGCCTCCGATGACCGAGACCACCCCAAGGATCCGCCGCCAGGCCGTCATCACCGATCGACTCGGTCTCCATCTCCGGCCCGCGAGCCAGCTTGTGGGCCTCGCGCGAACGTTCCGGTCCGACATCCGGCTCCTTTGCAAGGGGGCCACCGCCGACGCCAAGAGTCTGCTCGAATTGCTGGTCCTCGCCATCGGGTGCGGGACGACCGTCGAACTGGTCGCCCACGGACCGGACGCCGAGCAGGCTGTCTTTGCCCTCATCGACCTCATGAACCCGCCGGCTGATTGCGCTGTCGCCGCCTGATGTCACCCTCCGGAACGGCGAGGGCCCGGCTTCGGGCCCCTGCCTGTCGATCGAGCATCGATGCTTTTCGATTTTGCCGTCTCGATCGATGCCTGGCCTCGATCTCCTGGAATTTGCTTGAGTCGCAAATCTTGTATTCGCCGGGAATTGCGGGATATCCTCGCGTCGGTCGACCTCGAGGGCGAACCAGTGGCCGGGGATTTGCATCTAGGGGTGCAGCGATTCCGGGCGGCTGGATCCGAGTGGTCGGATCGAGGCTGTCCCCGTTGGAGGAGACGAGGTCGAAGGTCATGGGCAGCCTGTACGAGAAAACCGATCGGATCGAGGCTCTTCGCGGCCTCATCGAGCGGCTCAGCGCCCCGGACCTGACCCTCAACGAGGCGAAGGCCCTGCGGGAGCGGATGACCGCGCTTCTGAATCGCGACGACCCGGCCCCGGCGGTCGTCGTCCCGTCCCTCGAAATCGGCGATCTCCCATGTCTGAACTTCTGGTCGCCCGAGCACTCGATGCGGTTCGCCGGCTGAATCACGGCCCAGGATCGGCCCGGTTACAGGATCGCGTGGAGGACCTCGCCCCGGCTGATCGGGTGGGGGCGGCCGAGCGGGTCGTGATACTCGGTCTCGGGCGCGTGGCCGAGGCAGTGGAAGATCGTCGCCGAGAGGTCCTCGGGTCGCACGCGTCCTTCGGCTGGATAAGCCCCGATTCGGTCCGACGAGCCGTAGACCTGGCCACCTCGGACGCCGCCGCCGGCCATCGTCACCGAGAAGACCGACCCCCAGTGGTTTCGACCGCCGTTGCCGTCCAGGCGGGGTGATCGACCAAACTCGGCCATGCAGACCACAAGTGTCTCGTCGAGGAGCCCGCGACGATGCAGATCTTCCAGGAGCGCGGAATAGGCGCGGTCCGTCGGCGGCACGAGGACGTTCTTGAGCCGGGCCGATTCCTGGGTGTGGCTGTCCCAGCAGGGGTTGGCGGGCGGCTCGTCGGGCCCTCGATACCAGTTGACCTGCACCAGCCGGACCCCGGCCTCCACCAGTCGGCGGGCCAGCAGAACGCCCCGGCCGAACGGCGAATCGCCGTACCGTTCTCGATTGGCCTCCGGCTCGTCTTCCAGGTGAAACGCCCTGCGTGACTGAGGGGAGCCGAGCAGATCGAAAGCCTGGCGGGCCTGCTGGTCAAATGCCTCGGCTCCCGGCCCACGGTCGAGGGCTTCGAGCCGGCGCGCGAGGTCGTCGAGGAGGTGTCGCCGACGCCCCAATCGGGCCTGGTCGATCTCGGCGGGCAGGGTGATCTCCTGGAACGTCTCGCCCTCGCGGGAGAGTCGGGCGTTGAGCAGCCAGGGGTCGGCGGCGCGGCCCAGAAACCCCGCATCCTGACCCGGCCAGACGCTCCCATCGGTGTTGAAGATCCGGTGCGGGAGCGTGACCGCGGGCGGGACGGCGCCCCCGGCCTTGCTGATCTTGCGGACGACCGCGCCCAGGCTGGGGATGTCGTTCGGCGGGCCCGGATTGGCGTTCTCAAAGTTCATCGGCCGGTGCGGCTGGCCCGTCAGCATGTAATAGCCGCTGGACGAATGGGCGTTGTCGCCCGTCGAGACGGCCCGCAGAATGCAGATCCTGTCCGCGACGAGGGCCGTTTGGGGCATCAACTCGGAGATCGAGAGGCCAGGCACCGTCGTGGCGATTGGGCCGAAATCTCCCCGAACCTCGGCCGGGGCGTCGGGCTTGGGGTCCCAGGTTGAGTGCTGGGGCGGACCGCCCATCAGGAAGAGCAGGATGCACGACCGGGCCCGGCCGAACGACGAGCCGCCCGCCGTCGAGCCCTCCGCCGCGCCGGCCGATCGGAGAAGGTCGGAGAGGTTCAGCCCCGCGCCGAGGAGCCCGAGGCCGCCGATCCGGAGCACCTCTCGGCGGCTC
>DAIDJI010000410.1 GCA_027451455.1 Planctomycetales bacterium
GGATCGGGACTTCATCTCGGCCAGTGCCGCATGGAGCGACTCGGCCTCCTGGATCAACGTTGCCAGATTCGTTCCCGGCGACCCGGCAGCCGGCGGGACCGACCCGCTGGGCCGGGCGGGCGGGCTGTTGCGATCATCGGCCGACCTCGTCGGCTCGTGACCATTTCGCGATTCGTGCACGATTCTGTCCCTCCTCGTGGTCTCGGGCACGGCCGGGGCGCGACGCTCGCCGCTGACCGACCCCGACTCGATCCGGATGATCTCCGCGTCCTCAGGCGGCGTGGAACTGCCGCTGAGCGGCTGCACAGCGTAGATCCGTCCCCCCTCCCGGCAGACGAACGGCGACTCGACCCCGGTGAGGCCGACTTCACGAAAGCCCATCTCCAGCGCCCGCTCGAGCAGCACCCGGTTGGTGCAGAGGCTCGCCGGCGCGCCGGTGTACGACGATCGATCGAGGACCAGCTCGGTGACCCGATGGGCTCCCTCGGCCGAGATGGCCCGGACGGCGATCTGGCCGTTGAGCTCGATCGTCACCGGGGAATGGATGTCTCCGACCCCGGGTAGACGGCCGAGGGCGGTCTGGAGGAAGCGGGCGTCATGATCGTCCAGCCGGAGCCGGGTGACGATCTCCGCCGGCTCGGGAATGACCCGCTCCACCTGCGGGAACCGCGCCTCCTTCTGGATCGCGCACCAGAGCGTCCACACCCCGGTCCGAAGGACGAGATGCGTCTCCGTCCGGCCGACCTCGATGGGACGATCCCTCGGAATGCTGCGGCAGGCGAAGACCGGTCGAGACCTGATGAGCAGGTCCTCGTCCCAGGGGAAGTCGAACCCCGAGTGGACCAGGAGCTGGCGGCCGTCAGTGGCGACGATCTGGCCGCGTCGGCCCTGGAGCTGGAGACAGTTCAGGGCATATCGGGTCGAGTCGTCGGTGGCCGTCTCGGTCGCCTCGGCCAGGGCGTCGAGCAACTCGCCTGGAGCCGTCGTCCAGGACGTCGGAAGCACCGGGACCGGCTCGATGCGGTCGGCGGGCGTGACGAGGCTGTACTCGCGAACCTGCGGGATGCCGCGGTCGTCCCAGCGGACGATCGTCCGGTCAGGTGCCGCGGCCTCGATCGTGACGGGTGTTTCGGGGGCGCCCTCGAAGTCGGTCAGGGCGTCGAGCGGGAGAGCCACGACACCGACCGATCGAGCGATAATGGGTTCGACATGCTCAACGGCCAGGTCGGCGTACCGATGGTGCGCCCGTACCTGGCCGTCGTCCGTTCGAAGGACGATCTCGGGAACGGTGCCGCGGTGCGTGATGCCGAGCGTCGAGCGACGGAAGACGGTCCGAAGCCGGCGGACCTGGTTACGCGTCAGGGTGATCATGGGTCGGAATCTCCTGGGGAACGGGATCGATGAAAAAGGACGAGGGCCCGGACGGTCAGGCTGGGATGTAGCGGCGGCGTGTCGAGTGGGCGGTCGCGCGAGTGCTGTCCGGGAAGACGTCGCGGTCGGCGAAGTCGAAGAAAATGTCGCAGGCGTCGCACTCGGCCATCGCTGTCGAGCCATCGCTTGACCGGCCGGGATACGCGACGGCGTTCCGGCAGAACGGGCAATGGACGACCAGGGTGATGTCCTCGGTCGTGGGTTCCTCGTCAAGCACGGAGACGACCTGGAAACCAAGTCGGCGGATGACGGCGAGGGACTCGCCGGTGTGGGTCGCGATCCGGTGGTTGAGCTGGGCGCTGGTCATGGGTGTCCTCCTGCCCGCGCCGGCCCCGTGCCACCACCCTCGGCGCGCACCGACCCCACGGCCGGCGCGCGTCGAGAGGGGGCACGACGGGACCGGGCGCGGGATGTCGTTGGGTGTGGAGAAGAATGCGGCGGTCGAGGTCGACCGCAGTCGACGGGAAGAAGGGGAACGTGATGTTCAGATTGAACGGGTGAGCCAGTGATCTTGAAGCCAGTCGAGCTCGGCCTGCAGGGCCTCGCTGCGACGATCGAACGGCCCAAGGACCGGTCCGCCCACCGGCGTCAGATCGGCCTGCCAGAGTCCTTCGGGCGTGGGCTCGACGTGACTCGCTCGCGCGATCGTCGGGCGGCCGAGTGCGGTCAGATCGATCGCCTCCTGGTAGATCGACAGGACAGTCCCATCGGGCCGGACGAGCAGTTTCATGATGCCCCTCCGGATGCCGGCGTCTGACCCCGAAGAATCCGCCTCCGCGGCCGATCGACGAGCATCGCATCGAGTGAGGACTGGACCCGCGAGAGCTGAGTCGCGACCTGGGATCGGAGGTTTTCACTATCGCGCAGGTCCTGGGCGCCGACGTTCCGGACCGCCCGCTGGGCCTGCGTCACCAGCTCGTCGAGCTGCTGATTGCTCCGGACATTGAGCGACCGGAACCGATCGAAGAACGAGTCGAGGTTTTCCACGGCCGAATCGCGAAACACCTTCGGCGTGCCGTCCTCGTTGGTTCCCGTGATGCGTTCGGTCAGATGGCCGACCAGCCGGGCGAAGTCCTCGAGGAACGCCTGCTCGGCCAGCCGGACAGCCTCCTCGAACCGGGCCCGGACCCGCTCCTGCTCGCGCTGATACAGCTCGGGCGAGAGCTGGACCAGGTAGTCGGGTGGGTCGATCGCCGGATAGTCCCATGCGACCCCGAAGAGCCCGCGCAACGTCTCGGGATAATCCGATGGGTTGAACAGTGAACCGAGCCGCATCGCGGCGGCCCGCTTCAGCTCGTCGAAGTGGCGATCGAGGTTGGCGACCGCGTCGTCCAGCTCGGCCCGGTAATCCGTCATCGTGCGATCAAAGGACGCGAGGTCTTCCTGCTTGATGAGGCGGACGCCGGGCTCGGGGAACGGCAGCGAGAGGTCCTTCCAGTGATCCACGATCCTGGTGCGGATCGCGGTGACGGCGCGGAAGGCGGTGTGCTTCGTGTCGAGCAGCTTCTTCCCGGCCGAGAGGAACGGCCCCTCGGCGTCGAAGGCCTGGGCAGCCTGGGCCTTCTGCTCGGCGGTCAGGGCGCGCTGGACGCCCCACCAGGTGAACTGGACGCGGCAGGCGGCCATGGTGGTCCGCAATCGCTCGGCCGGGACGGTCGGCGCGGGACGGCTCCAGCCCTCGGCGACCGGGGATTCGAGGTTGTCGAGCAAGGTGGGCATCTCTCCTCCTGGGCAACGAAAAAGGAAAAGGCGGCCGACCACCGGGGGCCGACCGCCTCGTTGTTGTGCGATCACAGGTTGATGGTTTTCGATCATGTTGGATCTGAGCAGTCGCTGGACCGCTGGCCCGGCTTCAGACCCTCCTCCTCGAGCACCTCAGCGATCCACTCGATCGTCTCGCGGTTCCACGACCGCTGGGGATCGAGCCGGCCGGTGACCGGGTCCTTCCAGAGGATGTCGCGGATCTCCTCGACGATCTCCGCGAGCTCCTCTCGCGTCCGCTCCGATAGCAACTTCATCCGTCGACTCCCATGGTGGCCCTCGGATACGGGGAAGTGGCCAAATCGCGGGGCGGTCCTTTCCGTCGCCCCCAACCGGTCGCCTCATCGCACGATCCCGAGGACTGGAACGCCGCAGGTCGCAGGCGACCAGTCGGCCGGATCGACGGGGACGACCCGCAGCTCGCCGTCGTAATCACCCGTGAACACGGCCGGCTCGGTTGCGTACCGGCCCAGTGAGCCGAGGATCGCGTCCAGTTCGTCGGCGCCGGCGTCGGTGAATTCCGAGCCGCCTCGGAACGTCAGCTCGATCGCATCGGGGCCGGCGTCCGCGGTGAGGACCTCGAACTCGTCGCCCCGCAGGTCGCGGAGCTCGTCAAGGATCGATGCGACCTCGGGACATCGGCGCAACCGCGCCGTGCCCGAGATCAGATACCAGGCGCACATCTCGAAACCTCCTTTCCTGTCCATCGAGGCCTTCGGGTCAGCGGGGCCTCACGACCGCCGCTCGCCCGGGACCCCAGACCATTCAGTTGGCGTTCGGCTCGCCGCGGTGGACGCTCCGCCCCGAGCGAGGCATCCCGTTGCCCTCGCGCGAGTAGACGCCCGGTCGGTCGGCCGACAGGCACCGGCCTGCCGCCCACTGCCGGAGCTTCTCCACCGACTCGCCGGCCGTGACGGCCACCGGGACGATGTTCGTCGCGGCCTCGATCAGCGGGACGTCAAGCAACGCCGCGAGCCGGCAACACGACCGGATCTCGGCGCCGGTCCAGTCGCGGGACTCCGGACGGCGTTGATCCGGATCAAGGCCGAACTTGCGTACATACATCGACCAGATCTGCTCGCGCTGCGGCGGGCCGGGCAGGTCGAGGAAGAACACGGAGTCGAAGCGTTCTGCCCGACTGAGCTCCGGCGGGAGCCTGGAGATATCATTGGCGCTGGCCACGATGAAGACGTCCGATTCGTGGTCGCTGAGGTAGGTCAGCAGGGTGCCGAACATCCGGGTCGACACCCCGCTATCGCCCGATCCGCCCACACCGCTGAGGGCCTTCTCCAGCTCGTCGATCAGGACGACGCAGGGCGCCATCGCGTCGGCGATCCGCAGGGCCTGGCGGGTTCGCTCCTCCGATTGACCGATCAACGAGCCCATGAGCGAGCCGATGTCGAGGAAGAGCGTCGGCCGACCCGTCTCGCGGCCCAGGGCCTTCGCCACCGCTGATTTTCCGGTGCCCGGCGGCCCGAGCAGGAGGACGCCCCGGGCCCGCACATCCGAGCGTCGCCCCGGCCGCAGTGCCCGGGTGCAGAACGACTTCAAGGCATCGAGGCCGCCCAGGTCGGCGAAGGTTTCGCCGCCGCGGTGGAGCGTCAGCAGCCCGCTCTTCCGGAGCGACTGGGCCTTCAAATCCCAGAGAACTTCCGGAGCCAGCCGGCCGTGACGGACCAGGCTGAGCGAGAAGGCATTCTCGGCCTCGACCCGGGTCAACCCGGCGGCCGCATCGAGGACCGCGTCGAGGTTGTCTCCCTCGGGCAACTCGCCCGGCTCGGTGGCGACCCCGCGGGCGATCGTCCCGAGCTGGTCGCGAGCGGGCAGGTCGTGGTCGATCACAACGAACTGGCGTTCCAGCTCGACCGGGATCTGGACGACGGGTGCCAGCACGACGACGAACGTCCGGGCCGTCCGTCCGGCGGCGATGGCCGAATCGAGGGCCTGGACGACCTCGACGTTGTTCAGGAACTTGTGGAAGTTGCGAAGGACGAGAAGCGACGTGCCCTCGGGATAGGCCAGGGCGCCGAGGGCCCGGATGGCAGCCAGCGGGTCGCCGGCGCTGACCGAGGCGGCGGAGTCATTGCCCCGGCCGATGAGGTTCAAACCACGATCGATGTCCCAGGTGGCGAGGTTCCAGCTCTCCTGGTGACAGAGGCGGGCGATCTCGGCGACCGCATCGTCGTGCTCGTAGGACTGAATCCAGAGCCCGGTGAAGGCAGCGCGGACGTACTCCGCAAGGCGCTCGGCGAGCGTCATG
>DAIDJI010000411.1 GCA_027451455.1 Planctomycetales bacterium
ATTTCTACCGGCGTTCGATCGCGCGACCTGGCGGGGCCTCGGGTTTTTCGGTAGAGCGTGCCGCCCGGTGGACGGACGGCCCTCGGACAAACATCAATTAGAGGTCAGATCCGCTCCGATGGTTCGTCAACCAGCCGCCCGGTGATCCCGGCCCCATGGAGAATCACCGGACCAAGCCCGCCCGGCAGCATTCAGCAGACCGCCAGCAACCCCGTCGCCGTCCGGTCCAGCACCCGGATCAGTGCATCGACGTCGATCGGCTTCGGCAGGAAATCATCCATCCCCGCCGCGAAGCAGCTCTCCTGGTCGTCCGGGCTTGAGTCGGCCGACATCCCGACGATCCGAGGTCCCGCCTCGTACGGCCGTTCCTTCCGGATCTGTCGGGTCGCCGCGATCCCGTCCATCGTCGACATCAGCACGTCCATGAAGACCAGGTCGTAATTCTGCTCGCGGAGCCGCTCGACCGCCTCCCGGCCGTTCTCGACCACGTCTGCCGGGCACCGCAGCCATCGAAGCACGAGCTCCAGCGCTCGACGCGTCCCGGGGTGATCGTCGACGATCAAGATCCTCAGCCGACCTCGCCTCTCGATTGCCTCCTCCGACTGCAAAGACATATCGCGCATCGTTGCGACCCCCTCCCACAGTTATCTCGCGCCAGATCTCTTCCTCGGGATCTTGCAATCGCTATATTATGCTGCTAGATCCCTGTCGTGCAAAAAATTTCCCAAAAAGAGTTCCCACGAACTCGCTGATGGCTTAATTTATCTGGCCGAGGTGGAGAAACCGCCTGGGCGAGTTCGACAGTAGAATGGAGGCGGATCTCCGAGACGAGCGCCGGTTACTCGTGAGGCTGGGACATCACGTGATCGTAGACGTCCTGGAAGGCGTCGGAAGCGATGCTGAATTCGCCGCGGAACGGGTTGTCCATGGCGGCGGTGAGGAAGATCAGCAGGCCGATAAAGATCGCGAGAACCGCGACGAGCAGGGAGTGCATCGCGAGGTTCTCCGTCCAGAAGAGGTACGTGAGGACGATATTCAGGATCGCGCCGATGAGAACCACGGCCCAGAGCGCGGCGGGTAGACCGGTGGGGACGGCCTGCAACCGAAGCCGGCGCTGTTCCTGGACGGTGTCGAGCGAGCGAAGGACCTCCGCCTGAAGAATCTTGTGCCGCTCGGTCGTCGGCTCGAAGTTCATCACCTCGTCTTCGATGCGGTCGAGCAGGGCGTCGCCGTCTTCCAGGGCAATGCCCTTCCTGTGCGCGGGCCATTCCTTGTCGATGACGACGCGGGTATAGTCGCGCATCATCCCTTCGAGCCGGCCGCGGAGCGGCTGCGGATAGCCGTCGAGGTCCCGGTAAAAGCTGGCGACCGCGGCGGCCTCGGTCCCGACGACGCCGTCGATCTCGGAATAGTTCTCCCAGGTGGCGACCGCGATCAGGCCGAGGGCCAGACCATAAAACACGCCAATTCCGGCGAAAAAGTAGCTGACGATATCATTGCACTCGCCCGAGGTCCCGAGCATCCGGCGGACCATCGATCGCGTTCCGTAAAGCCCGGCCAGCGAAAACGTGATGAGAACGCCCACGATCAGGACGCCCAGCGTCCAGTTCGGCATGTCGTAGATCCAGTAAAACGTCATCGCGGCTGCCTCCTTGTGGATCTCGATCAAACGGTTGGGGAGGGACGATACCGATTTCGAACCCGCGCAACCAGTCGAACCCGGCGAGTGGTCGGTTTGCCGTTCCTCCCGCCCGGTCGGACGGGCTACGATGGATCGCTCGAACGCGGGCGCCGAGGGTCGGTCCCGCTGAGGTCCTCTCGACCGAATCGGTGGTCCCGAATCGATGTCCAGCGAAAGCCCCGCCGCCGCGGCACCCAGGGCCCGGTCCGAGATCGAGCCCGAGGCGAACCGGCCCGACCTTCCGAATGGTCGGCACCGCCCTGCCCTTGCGGCCCTCGCCGATGCAGGGCTCGTCGCC
This sequence comes from Planctomycetales bacterium, assembly GCA_027451455.1. GTDB lineage: Bacteria > Planctomycetota > Planctomycetia > Isosphaerales > Isosphaeraceae > JAKAUH01. Next base: position 1,980 of record DAIDJI010000411.1, read on the forward strand.
CTCTTCCTGGCGCTGACCTTCCTGCTCGGCGTTTTCCCGCTGAAGGATGCCGACATCTTCTGGCATCTCCGGACCGGCCAGTTGATCCGGGAGTCCGGACAGGTCCCTCGGGTCGACATCTTCACGTACACGCGCGAGGGCGTCCCCTGGATTGACCTGCACTGGATTTTCCAGATCGCCGTGAGCTGGCTCTACGAACGCGGCGGCGCCCTCGCGATGAACCTGGCGAAGTGCGTCGTCACCTGCGTGGCCGTCCTGATCCTGCTCACCAACCGACGACGAGACTGGCCGATCTGGGCCGCCGTCCTGGCCTGGCTGCCGGCCCTCTTCGTGCTGGGCGGGCGGATGTACGTCCGGCCCGAGACGCTCTCTCTGCTTTACCTCTCGATCTTCCTCGCCGTGCTCACCCGGTGGGACCGGAATCCCTGGCTGGTGGCGATCCTCCCGCTCGTGCAGGCGATCTGGGTGAACTCGCACGGCCTATTTGTGCTGGGACCGATCATCCTGGTGATGGCGATGCTCGACGCCGCGATCCGACCGGCTCAACTCGCGGGCGGACCCGCTCGATGGTGGCGCATCGCCGGCTACGGCGCCCTGGCAACCGGAATCGCCTGCTTGCTGAATCCCTACGGACTCCGGGGGGCCGTCTACCCGATCGAGCTGGCCGGGACGATGACCAGTCCCATCTTCTCCCAGCACGTCGCCGAGTTGATGCCGATCCCGATGTTCATCCGATCCGCCGGGCTCGGCAACCTCCCGTTGCAGCTCCACTTCCTCACCATGGCCCTCGGCGCCCTGAGCTTCCTGGTCCCGATGCTCGCCTGGTCGTTCGGGGTTCGCTCCGGCGGTGGAAAGCCGATACCCGCGCTGGAGCCGCCCGCCGGGCCCCAGGGCCGACGCAAGCCCCGGGCCGACGCCCAGACGAAGCCGCCCAGCAAGAAGAAGAAAAAAGCGAAATCGGCCGAATTACCCGTGCCCGCGACGAACCCCACGCCGGCGGGCTGGCGGCTGAGTCTGTTCCGACTTTTGCTCTTCGTGGCGTTCAGCTACCTGAGCCTCAAGGCAACGCGGAACAGCCATCAATTCGCGGCGGTGGTCGGTTCGATCACGGCCTGGAATCTGGCCGAATGGGCCGCGGCGCTGCACGCCCGGCGTACCGCTCGCTCCGACTTCCGGGAGACAACCCGATCGATCCTCATCCCGAGGCTCGCGGCCGGTCTGGCGGTCGTCGGGGCGATCGCCTGGGTCGGTTCGGGCCTCTTCTACCGGATGACCGGTGAGGGACGGACCCTGAGTCTCGGCGAGGAGCCCGTCTTCTTCGCCCACGACGCCGCGAAACTCTGCGGACAGCCCGAGATGCCCTCGAAGTTCCTCAGCTTCCACAACGGCCATGCGTCGCTCTTCGAGTTCTACAACGGCCCCGGGCGCAAGGTCTACACCGATCCGCGGTTGGAAGTCGCCGGCGCGGAGCTGTTCCGCGAATACGTTTAGCTGAACGAGTCGATCGACCGGAACGACCGCGGATGGCCCCAGGCGCTCGACCGGATCGGTCGCCCCTCGGTGATGATCGACCACGAGAACAACTGGTCGACCGAGGCGTCGATGCTTGCCAACGCCCACTGGCGATGCGTCTGGTTCGGGCCGATCGTGGGTGTTTTCGTCCACGATTCGGCGACAGAAGCGGTCCGAGAGCACGCCGTCGACTTCGCCGCCCGCCACTTCCGACCCGACGAGGCCTCCCGGACCCGGACACTCGCCGAGCAGACAACGCTCGCCAAGGCGTTTCGAAGCCTGGTCGGGAAGCTCCCCTCGCACCGGGTCGAGCTGGTCCATCCGCTTGTCTGGAACGGGATCGACGCCTGCCGGGCCCTGATCGCGTCGGACCCACGGACCGACGTCGGCTGGCGGATGATGGGGCAGATCCTGATCGACCGCGAGCCGGCTCCCGCTCCCCCGGCAAGTCCGCGATACCGGCTCCCGTTCGACCCCGTGCTGGACCTCTCGCTCGTCCGGGCGTCAGCCGCGATGCGGCAGGCCCTGGAAGTCGATCCGGACGAGCTTGTCACCCTCTTCCGACTCGAAGATAGCTATGCCCGGCGCGCGATGACCGGCGAGGCGCTCCGAACGATCGATCGACTGCTCCCGGTCGCTGCTCGGAACCCCAAGCCGGCGGTCCTCGGCCTGATCGATCAGCTCCAGAGAAAGCGCGAGGCGTACGTCGAGTCGCTCGGTCCGCCGGTCGCGACCGACTGGCACAACATGGCCGAACTCGACCGCGTGGTCACTCGATTACTCGCCTCAGGGCGGGTACGCGAGGCCCTGGAAGTGATGGGACGCGCCCATCCGCCCGATCGGTCGCCCTGGGAGGCTCTCGACCGAATGGCCACGCTCCGGCTCCATCTCGGAGAGCCGGCCGAGGCGCGGGCTCTCTGGGAACACGGGCTCCGCGAGGCGCCGGAGCCCGCGATCGCGCTGGCCCGGATGGCCGTCGCCTATCTGGCCGAGGCCAACTTCGAGGCAGGACGCGCGGCCTATCGCCGGGCGCTGGAATCGCGGCCCGCGCTCTTCGAGGCGTGTTACGGCCTCGCTGTCCTGGAGCAGGACGCCGGCGATGCGAGGTCGGCGTATGAGATGGCGACGAGGGCCGCGGCGGCGGCCCCCGATCCTCGATCGCGCGAGGCCGCCGCTGCGATCGTCCGCGATGTCGAGCGATTCGCCCGGTGACAGGTACGCCTGAAGGAGTCAGGACCGGACGAATCGCTAATGCTCGGTGGGTCCGTTCGGTCGGTGTCAGACCTTGACCTTGACCGGCTTCTCGCGGGAGGTCTTCCAGTCCTGGTAGAGCGACTTCAGCTCGTCGGCAGTGACGCCGCCGTGATCCTCGCCCGAATCCCAGCGCTGCATCAGTTCCTTGTGACGGTCCCGGAGCGGGCCGCGCGGGAGGAACTTGCCGTGGAACTTCTTGAGGAACTTCAGCCGGGGATCGGCCGGTGGACGCGGTTCGGCCTTGGCCTTCTCTTTCGCCTCGGCCGCGGCGAGTTCCTTGGTCGCGGACTCCTCGGGCGTCGGCTTCGGGGCCTTGGGCTTCGGCTTCTTCTCAGGGGCCGCCTGAGCGGCCGGCTTGGACTTCGGCTTGGCCTTCTCGGTATCGGACTTTGACATTCGACTTGACCTTACTGTTCCACTGGCACATCACGGAACGGTCCGGACACTCCGGCCGCGGCACCTCCCGGCGCCAGACCGGGCCGGGCACTCTCGGGACCGATCGAAATCGCGCTCGCCTTCGATCGGCGCAAGGGCCGACCGCCCCGGGGCGAATCGGTGGGGACAGTTTAATGCAGGGAGCCGGCGGTTGGCAAGCGCGACCGGTCGGGGGCTCAGCGCGTCGGTCCCCTCGGTATCGGACTTTGACATTCGACTTGACCTTACTGTTCCACTGGCACATCACGGAACGGTCCGGACACTCCGGC
>DAIDJI010000412.1 GCA_027451455.1 Planctomycetales bacterium
AACCTCCCGGGCTGGTAGCCCCGAAGGCGAGCCTCCTGGGTCTCGCTGAACAGCCTGCGGATGCCGTCGAACACGCCGGTGTAGGTCGCAGGGTTCGACCGGGGCGTCCGGCCGATCGGCGACTGGTCGATATCGATCACCTTGTCGAGCTGGTCGAGGCCGTCGATCCCGTCGTGCTCGCCGGGCGTCGCCAACGCGCCGTTGAGGTCGCGCGCCAGCGCCTCGCGGAGGATGTCGCCGACGAGCGAGCTCTTCCCCGAGCCCGAGACGCCCGTCACGCAGATCAACATTCCCAGTGGAAACGTTACATCGATGTTTTTGAGGTTGTTCTGCCGGGCACCCCGGACGACAATCGATCGGCCGTCGGGCTGCTTGCGGGCCTCGGGGATCGGAATCGACCTCCGACCCGAGAGATAGGCGCCGGTGAGGCTCTGATCGGCTCGCGCCAGGTCGTCGAGCGTCCCCTCGGCGACGACCTCGCCCCCCTTCACGCCAGGGCCGGGGCCGAAGTCGACCAGGTGATCGGCGGCCCGCATCGTGTCCTCATCGTGCTCGACGACGACCACCGTGTTGCCGAGCCGGGCGAGCCGGCGCAGGGTGAGCAGCAATCGGTCGTTGTCGCGCGGGTGCAGACCGATCGAGGGTTCATCCAGGATGTAGAGTACGCCGACGAGCCCGGCGCCCACCTGGCTCGCCAGCCGGATCCGCTGCGCCTCGCCGCCGGAGAGCGTCGGCGCAGCGCGGTCGAGGGTCAGATAATGCAGCCCGACGTCGATCAGGAAGGTCAACCGGGCGCGGATCTCCTTGAGCAACTCCTCGGCGATCGTCCGCGAGACAGGATCCAGCGGGCTCGGAGAGGGAGAGACGTCGTCGGCGTTCCCACCGGCGAGGCCGTCGAAGAAGCGGGCAACCTCGCCGATCGGCAGGGCGCCCAGGTCTACCAGGCTCTTGCCGCCGACGGTGACGGCCCGGGCCCTCGGGTTGAGCCGGGCTCCCCGGCAATCAGGGCAGGTCACGCTCCGCATGAACGGTTCAAGCTGCGCCTTGATCGGCCCGCCCGAGGCCCCCTTGTACTTCTCGATCAGCTCGTTCGCGACACCCGCCCACTTCTCGGCATGCGACCAGACCTTGCCACGCCCTCGCCATCGATGCACGATCACCCGGTCGCCGGTCCCCTGGAGCCAGGCCCGCCGCCACTTCTCATCAAGGTCGCGCCACTTCCCCTTGAGCATCTTCCCCTTCGGCGGACCATCGGGGTCGGATTCGAGGTTCGCCGCGACACCCTCAAAAAGATGACGGCGCCACTTTCCCAGCTCCTTCACCGGCCCGAGCGGCGCGATGGCGCCCTCCCAGACCGATTTCGAGGGATCCGGCACCAGCAGCTCCGGGTCGAAGTCGTACCGGATGCCGAGTCCGTCGCAGGCCGGGCACATTCCCTGCGGACTGTTGAAGCTGAAAAGCTGCGGGCTGGGCGGGTCAAAGCCAATCCCACATCCTGGACACGCGTACCGAGACGAGAGGAGCAAATCCGGCCGATCATCCAGGGCGACGATCACCGTCCCCTCGCCGAGCTTGAGCGCCTGCTCGACCGCCTCAGCCACCCGGCCGCGCAGAGCCTGGCCGCTCGCCATCTTTAGCCGATCAATTACGACCTCAATGTGGTGCTTGATCTGCCGGTCCAGCGCCAGGTCATCCGAGAGGTTCACAACCTGCCCGTTGACCCGCGCCCGGAGATACCCGGCTCGCGAGAGATCGGCGAAAAGGTCTTTATACTCGCCCTTCTGCCCGCGGACGACCGGCGCGAGGATCAGGAACCCCGCGCCCTCGGGAAGGTCATCGAGGATCCGGGCGACGATTTGCTCGCGAGTCTGGGCGGCGACGGGCTCTCCGCAGTTCGGGCAATGGCCCAGTCCGACCCGGGCGAAGAGCACGCGGAGATAGTCGTTGATCTCCGTGATCGTCCCAACCGTGGACCGAGGGTTGCGCCCGCCGGTCTTCTGCTGGATCGAGATCGAGGGGCTGAGTCCGTCGATCCGGTCCACTTCCGGCTTCGGCATCTGACCGAGGAACTGCCGGGCGTAGCTGGATAAACTCTCGACGTACCGCCGCTGCCCCTCGGCATAGAGGGTGTCGAAGGCGAGCGAGCTCTTCCCCGAGCCCGAGACGCCCGTCAGGCAGATCAACTTGCCGCGAGGCAGCGTCAGCGAGACGTCGCGGAGGTTGTGTTCGCGCGCGCCCCGGATCACGATGTCCGATGCGGCCATCCCTGGTCCTTCCTCTCCGTCGGTTTGGTGCCCTCGTCGCTCGATCCGATCGGAAGGGCTAGTATACGCGTGTTGCCCGGGATCGTCCAGCGCTTTTCGAAACCCCGCTGGTTCCGCGTGGGCAACATGCCGGCATCACGACAACCCTCTTGATTGCGAGGGCGATTGGGGTGGTAGCGAATCCTCTCTCTACTCTGTCGACAGGCCGAGCAATCGCTCGACGGCGCGACCGATCTCGGGCTCTCGCATCAGCGATTCGCCGACCAGGATGGCCGAGATTCCGGCCGATTGCAGCCGCTCGACGTCGGCCCGGGTTCGGATGCCGCTCTCGCTGACCAGAACCACGTCCGGGGGGATCCGGTCGCGGAGGCGGAGGGTGTGGTCGATCTCGGTGACGAACGTCTTCAAATCGCGATTGTTGATCCCGACCAGGTCAGCGCCCGAGGCCAGGACTCTTTCGAGGTTCGCCGGGTCGTGGAACTCGACCAGCGTCGACATCCCCAGCGCGGTCGATCGCTCGCGAAGGCTCACCAGCTCGGCGTCGGTGAGGATCTCGGCGATCAAAAGGATGGCGTCGGCACCGGCGAGGCGAGCCTCGACAACCTGATATTCGTCAATCATGAAGTCCTTGCGCAGTAGCGGAATCGCCACCGACGCCCGGACACGCGCCAGATAGGAGAGATGCCCCTGGAAATAGGGAGCGTCGGTGAGTATGCTCAAACAAGCGGCGCCATGTTCCTGATAGGTACGGGCGATCGCCACTGGGTCGAAGTCGGCACGGATCACCTTCGCTGAGGGGCTGGCCTTCTTCACCTCAGCGATGAGCTGGATCGGGCCGGGCCCGGCCAGGGCCGACCGGAAATCCCGGGTCGGCGGGGCCGAAGCCGCCTGCACTTCCAGTTCCTCCATCGGCATCCGACGACGCGCTGCCTCGACCTCACGACGCTTGGATGCGACGATCTCCTCCAGGATGGACCTCATCGACGTGCCTCGACCCCCTTCAAATCAACGGTTGTTCCCGCTCGATTCGACGCCGGTGGCGCCGAACTCCCCGCCGCGCCGATCGCCGCGACGGCCCGATGCACCTACTCTAACAACTCGGGTGGCCACGGCGGAGGGGGTGCCGATCGAGACGATCCGGGAGGTCCGGCATTCTATAGCGATTGAAGGGATTGGTCCGCGGCTAACGGGTGCGAGGCGTCGACTGTGGATTCGTCGCATCCTGCCGCCGGAAGGTGGTTTGCGGTTTCACGAGTATCGGTTATAGCTAAACATGTGGTCCGACTGATGTCCTGCGGGGCATCGGGCGGGCCGATGGGGATCCGGGGACGAGCGGCCGGGGGGTTGACCCGTTCGATCGTTGGTGATTCTCGGTCCGGGGGCAACGGCGGACCGGCCGGCATGAAGACCGGCGCGGTGGTCAGGCGACACGGAGGAGGGGAGATTCGCAGATGCCCACAACTGCACGATGTCCCAATGCGTCCTGCGGGCATGTCTCCCGGCTGGTGGATGACCCGCTTGGCCGGATCTTCCGGTGTCCCCGATGCCGGACCCGGCTTCCCAGCGCGCCCTCGGCCTCGGCGGATGCGGGCTGGACATCGGTCTCCCGGCCGGGGCTCCGATCGACGGCCCGCCGCAACCGGGGCGCCGGGGCTCTCACGTACGCCCGGGATCAAGGCGATCGACACGGCCAGGCCCAGGGGCTCATCTTCGCCGACGAGGAATCGGCCGAGTTCGCCGCCGGGTTCGGGTCGGGCCTTGGCCTTGGTTTTGGCTCAGGCTCCGGCTCAGGATTTGGCGAGGCGTCCGCGGCCGATGTCCGGAGCACCTACGGGTTTGGCTCCCATCCCTTCCTCGGGCCGGATGAGAGTGGCGAGGTGGTTGTCGAGCCGATCTCGCACCAGGGGAGCCGCGTTTCGGCCTGGAGCACCGCCTCGCGATCGGCGGCCCTCTCGTCGCCGAGTCTGGCCGTCGGTTCGGGCGAGACGGGCCAGCTTGGGCGGTTCCGGCTCCTTGGCGAGCTGGGTCAGGGGCAGTACGCGACGGTCTACCGCGCCTATGACGCAACGCTCGACCGCGAGGTCGCGTTGAAGGTCCCGCGTCCGGGAGTCTTGCGGACGGAGCGGGCGTTCGAGCGGTTCCTGGGCGAGGCCCGCGCCCAGGCGAGGCTTCGACACCCCCGGATCGTCCCGGTTTACGAGGCCGGGTCTGCCGGCGACCGGCATTACCTCGCCATGGCCCTGATCGAGGGCCGGGGACTCGACGAGCAGCTTGCCGACGACGGACCGTTTGCGGCCGACCGCGCCGCCCGGGTCGCCGCCGACCTGGCCGAGGCGCTGGCCTACGCCCACGACCTTGGGATCGTTCACCGCGACGTCAAGCCGGCGAACATCCGGGTCGACCACCGGGGCGATGTCCACCTGATGGATTTCGGGATCGCCTATCGACCCGACTCGAACGAGGTGCCGTCGTCCCCGGGCTCGATCGTGGGGACACCGGCCTACATCGCCCCCGAACTGGCCGAGGGGGGTCGCATGGACCCCTTGCCGGCCAGCGACCAGTACAGCCTGGGCGCCGTCTTTTACGAACTGCTCTGCGGTCGTCCCCCGTTCGTCGGCCCGCCCTCGTACGTGCTGTATCACGCGATCCACCACGAGCCAGCCTCACCCCGGCAGCTCGACCGCCGGATTCCCCGGGCGCTGGCCTCGGTCTGCCTGAAGGCGCTGGCCAAGTCTCCCGACCGACGATACCCCGACTGTCGAGCCCTCGCGGACGACCTCCGCCGGTGGACCCGCGGCGAGACCCCCCACGCCGCCCGACGCTCCTGGGGCCGCGCCGGTCGCTGAAGGACGCGGGGGATGGTTCTGTCCGGCCAGAACGAAAAGGAATCCATCCGGGACGCGGGGGAGTCGCCCGTTTCGGGGCGGGTTGGGGTCGGTTACACTTCGCCAATTGCGTGGCCGGGCCCTCGGGCGTTGCTTCCGACGTCGGGGCCGTCCGGCCAGGTCGCGTCCTTCCCTCCCCCACGCTCCGAGGCCCCATCATGATCGTCCGCACCCAGAACCGCCGCGATTTCCTCCGCGTCTCGGCCTCCAGCCCGGCGCTCCTTCCTTTCCTCTACCCCTTCGGCCGCCCTGCCGCCGCGGCACCCACGGCGAAGAACGACCGACCTCGTCTCGGCC
>DAIDJI010000413.1 GCA_027451455.1 Planctomycetales bacterium
CCGGCGACGATCCTGCTGGCCGGGCTCACCATCGGGGCCGGCGGCGAGCCGCCGGCGGTCGAAAAAGCGATCGAGGCCATCCGCCCCGGCGCGATCCTCGACCACATCAAGGTCCTGTCCTCCGACGACTTCGAGGGCCGAGGCCCCGGGACCCCCGGCGAACAGAAGACCATCGACTACCTCACCGATCAGCTCCGGAAGATGGGCCTGAAGCCCGGCCATCCGGATGGGACATACGTTCAGAACGTCCCGCTCGTCGGCTTCCGCGCCACCGACGTTGAGGGGACGATCTTGACCCGGGGCGGCCCGCTCGTCCTGAAGTTCCCCGAGGACTTCGTCGCTGTCTCGCGACGTGAGGCGAACCGGGTCGAGGTGAATGGCTCCGAACTCGTCTTCGTCGGCCACGGCGTCGTCGCGCCCGAGTACGACTGGGACGATTACAAGGGCCTCGATGTCCGGGGCAAGACGCTCTTGATGCTCGTCAACGACCCGCCGGTGCCCGATCCGAAGGATCCTTCGCGGCTCGACGACTCGGTCTTCAAGGGCCGGGCGATGACCTACTACGGGCGATGGACCTACAAGTACGAGATCGCCTCGGAGAAGGGCGCGGCGGCCGTCCTCCTGATCCACCAGACCGGGCCCGCCGGCTATCCGTTCGAGGTCGTTCGGGGAAGCTGCAGCCGGGAGAACTTCGACATTCCTCAGGCTCCAGCTCCCCGAGAGGGCGCGGGGCGCGTCGCTGTGGAAGCGTGGATCACGGAGCAGAAGGCCCGCTCGATCCTTCGGGCTTCGGGGCAGAACCTCGACGATCTCATGAAGGCCGCGGCCCGCCGCGATTTCCGGCCGGTCCCGCTCAACGAAACCGCCCGGTTCGACATGACCCTCACCCACCGGGTCGTCCAGTCGAAGAACGTCCTTGGCCGAGTGGAGGGCTCTGATCCCAGCCGGAAGGACGAGCTGGTGGTCTACACGGCGCACTGGGACCACCTTGGCCGAGACCCCGAGCGATCGGGCGACCAGATTTTCAACGGGGCCGCCGACAACGCCTCGGGAGTCGCCGCGGTCCTGGAGATCGCCCACGCCTTCACCCGGATCAAGCCGGCTCCCAAACGCTCGATGCTCTTTCTCTTCGTCACCGCTGAGGAGCAGGGATTGCTGGGCGCGAAATACTACGCGAGCCACCCGCTCTACCCGCTCGAAAAGACGGTCGCCGACATCAACCTCGACGTCATCAACCTCTGGGGTCCGACCCGCGAGATCCTCAGCATTGGCATGGGCCAGACCGACCTCGACGACCGCCTCGTCGCGATCGCCGGCCGGCGAGGCCGGACCGTCTCGCCCGACGCGAGCCCCGAGAAGGGATACTATTACCGCTCCGATCACTTCGAGTTTGCCAAGGTCGGCGTCCCGGCAATGGACCCGAAGGGCGGGCGGAACTACGTCGGGAAATCGGCTGACTTTGGGCAGAAAAAGCAGGACGATTACACGGCGAACGACTATCACAAGCCGACCGACGAGGTCAAACCCGACTGGGATCTCTCTGGCGCCGCCGAGGACCTGAAGCTGCTGGTCGAGCTGGGATATCAGGTGGCCGAGGAGCCCGCGCTCCCCGCCTGGAAGCCGGGGAGTGAGTTCCAGGCGCGCCGAGAGGCCATGATGAAGGCGGCGAAGCCGTGAGCCAAGGAGTCGATGCCGGGCCCTCGAAACACCGGGCGATGTGGATCGGAGCGGCCCTGGCCGTCGGCGCTGGAGCGATCCTCGCCGGATGGCTGGACCTCCGCTTCGGATGGGTCGCGACCGCCTTCGACGCGGTCGCGCATCAGTTCTACGAGGTCCCGCTGATCGCCCGGCTGCGTCGCCCCTCGCAGCTCGTCCTGACACGATGGCACCTGGCGATTTTCGCGACGTACGCGACCCTCGCCCTGGCCCTCGCACCCTGGATCAGCCGCCACGCGAGGGCCTGGCTGGCGATCTTCGGCGTCGCCTATGTCCTACGTGCGACCATCTGGATCGTTGGGAGCAACCTGCCGCTTGTTCCGGGGGATAGCTCGCACTACGTCGAGATCGCGACGTCGATTCTGCGCGGCGAGGGCCCGGTCAAGCATTACGTGGAGAGCTTCTTCGAGGATTATCCGAGGATTCGAGAGGGGCGCGGGGTCCTCGACGACTGGGCGACGCCGCTCGACGGCTACGTCCGAGCGCTGGCGATGAGGATTGCCGGGGTCTCGCCCGACGACCCTGTCGAGTCGCGGTTCGCGGCGAGCAAGGCGTGCAGCTTCGCGATCAACCTTCTTGCCTTGCCGGGACTCTACGGCTTTGCCCGCCGACGATTCGGGCCGAGGGTCGCGATCGGGGCGATGGCGGTGGTGGCTGTGCTACCGGTCCACGCGATTTATGCCGGGTTCGTGCTGCGCGAAAGCCTCGTCGTGCTGACCGCGATCCTCGCCGTCTGGGCGGTCACGGAGTGCTGGCAGGTCGGCCGAGAGAGCGCGACCGCGATCCTCCTGGCGCTCCTGGCCGGCGGACTCGGTGGGCTCGCGATCCTGGCTCGCACGACGTCGCTGGCGATCCTCGCCGCTGCGGGGCTGGTCTTCCTCATTCGATACGCCCGACGACAGCCGATCTCGCTGGTCGCCTGGGTCCTCGCGATGGCGATCACCATCGCTCCCTGGGCCCTCGCGACCTATCGCGAGTACGGTCGGCCGTTTCACAGCTACACCTCCTATTTCGAGTACAACTTCTCCTGGACTGTCCACCATTACGAGAAGGGGAACACGCGTCCCGAGCAGTTTTACAACCTCGCGAATGCCCCGGAGGTCGTCCGGGTGAAGATCAAGGCGCTGATCATCATTGTCGTCTACTCGACGATGATTCTCGGTCTGCCGGTGGTGGCCGGGTTCTTCGGGAGGCTCCGGAGATGGGGCCGTCCGGGTGTCGAGACCGACGCGCTGATCGCCGCGATGCTCGCTGTCTTCGTCGTCGCGACGCTCAAGAGCGTCGCCGACGTGACCCAGGTGGCGCAGCTAGGCCGGTATTACGTGCCCGTCTATGTGTTGATGATCCCGACCGCCGTGGCCGGTTGGATCGACTGGATCGCCCGGTGGAGAATCCGGCGTCCGGTCGTCGCCTGGATGGCGGTCGGATACCTCGGGATGATCTGGGCGGACCCGACCTGGGCGTATGATGCATCCTGGCTGACTCAGAAGCGGTTCCAGCTTCACTGGCCGGCGATCCGAGAGGCCGGCGACTGGATACGGGCGAACCCTGAAGCCGTGGCGCCGGGGGCTCGGATCATGACGTGGTTCCCGTGGGAACTGCGGGTCGCCAGCGACCGGTCGACCGTCCTGATGCCGCGCAACTACGACCCGAGGCGGATTCACGAGGCGATCCGTCAGTACGGCGTGACGCACCTGCTCTGGGGGTCGTTCGAGCCGCCGCCGTTTGATGAGATCAACCCGGAGTTATGGGCCGATCGGCTCGATGCGCTCCGGGTCGAGCTGGGGCTCTCGGCCGATCGGCAGGTTTTCCGGTCGAAGCAGGACCCGTTCTTCCCCGTCCGGCTCTACCGGCTCCGATGAGCCGCGAGCCGGACCGGCAGGGAACCGAATCGATGCGATGGGACCGTCTGATTCTTGTCCTCTGGATGGTCGCCGCTCTCTGGTATCGGGCGCATACCTTCGGCCCCGACATTCGCGAGGCGACAGGTCTTTCGCTCTGGCCGGTGGTTGGCCGCGCCAGTGAGCCGCTCGACTGCGACGAGGCCGCCTACGCCTACATGGGGCATCGCGTTCTGCTCGGTGACGCCCTGTATCGCGACCTCACCGAGTACAAGCCGCCGCTCGGCTACTGGATCTACACGGCGGCCGTCGCTCTCGGCGGCTATCGCGAGCTGGCGATTCGGGTACTGGCGATCCCGTTCGTTCTCGCGGCGATGGCGGCGGCCTGGTGGGTCGCGCTCCGGCTCTCGGGGCGGATCGCCGCGGCCGTTGCGCCCGGGCTCTTCCTGCTGGTCAGTACCGATCCGTATCTCTTTGGTAACGGGTCGAACATGGAACACTTCATGAACCTGTTCTCGATCCTCGGCCTGGCGGCGACGGTCGGCGCCTGGACCCGTGCCGATCGGCGATGGCTCGTCGCCGCGGGGGTCGCGATCGGGGCCGCGGCGATGGTGAAGCAGGTCGCTGTCATTCCGGCGGCGGTGGTTGTCGGGGCCCTCCTGATCCGGGGCGGTCGATCGTGGCGCGGTCTCATCGACGCGATCGCCTTCGGCGCGGGGATCCTCGCCGTGGTCGTGGTTGCCGGTTCGCTCGTGATGGCGAGGGGGGCGGCGAGACCGGCCTATGAGGACATCGTCCTCCAGGCCCGGGCGCTGGCGACCGACACTCTTCCCGAGCCCAACGCACCGTCGGGAGCGGTTCGCTGGCTGACCGGCAACGCCGATCCCCGCGGCGAGTTGCCCTGGCCGTTCGGCTCGACCGATTACCTCGTCTGGTGGGCGGGCGGAAGCTGGCCGTTCTGGCTTGCGTCGGTCGGCTCGGTGGTCTACCTGGCGGCCGGCGAGGCCCGGCGGCGGATGGTTGCCGGGTGGGTTCTCGCTTCCTGGCTGCAAGTTGTCCTGCCGGGACTCTACTGGCCGCATTATTACCTGCTTCCGGTTCCGGCCTCGACGATCGCAGTGGCCATCGCGCTCGGAGATGCGATCGGGGCGGTCGCCGATCCGTCGCGAGGCGGTCGCCGCGGGCTAATCGGGTTATCGACGGCGGCACTGGTCGTCGCCATCGCGGGCACGGTGGTCTTGCAGGCCCGGTGCTACCTGGGGGTCGAGCCGGAGGAGCTGACGATCCGATACAAGGGCGGACGCCAGTGGGTTGTCCTCCGCGAGATGGGTCGCGAGATGGGGCGTCGGGTCTCGGGGTGGGATTCGCCTCGGCTTTATGTCTGGGGATGGCAGAGCCCGCTGCACTTTTATTCGAGGCTCGACAGCCCAACCCGTCACTTCTTCGTGGATAACCTGCTCCGCGACCAGGCGGGCCGCGATCATCGGCTCATCGGGCCGAGGGTGGAGGAGATTCTGTCGACGCTGAAGGATCGGCCTCCCGAGCTGATCTTCACCGGGTATCCGCCGTTCCCGAAGTTGCGGGCTTTCCTCGACGCGAATTATCTTCCCTCGACGATGGCCCGCGGGCTGTATCTGCGTCGCGGGGTTTACGGGCGGTTCGAGACGGCCGGTTCCGGCTCGACTACTCGATGTCCAACAAGCCGCTGTCGATCGACAACCGGTTCACCATCTCCTATCAGTTCCTCGCTCCCAAGGCCAAGCCCAAGGAGGTCTACTCGGAGGCGATCGATCCCGAGTACGCGCAGGCCAAGGCTCAAGCCGAATCCCTGGCGGCGGAGAACTACGCGGCGGGGCAGGCGGCGTTCCGCAACCAGGATTACCCGGCC
>DAIDJI010000414.1:0-230 GCA_027451455.1 Planctomycetales bacterium
CTCGGCGGCGGAGCCTTTACCCGCGTCTTGACCCTTCGCCTCGGACGATTTTTCCGTCCCCTTGCCGCCCTGGTTCGATCGCTCCGATTTCGCCCCGCTCTTCCCCTGACCGCCGTCCTTCGCCGCTCCGGTTTTCCCCTGGGCCTGCCCGGATTTCGCCTCGCCCTTGCCGCCGGCGCCCCCCTCTCGGCCCTCGCCATTGACCTGCGACTTCGCGCCGGCGTCGTTCT
>DAIDJI010000414.1:240-5442 GCA_027451455.1 Planctomycetales bacterium
GAGCCCTCGGCCTTCCCCGACGCCTTTTCGCTCCCGTCCGACTTCCGCGCCGCCTCGCCCTCGCTCCGGGCGCCCTCGCCCTGCACGCCGCTGTCCTTCAGAACGGCGTATTTCGAGGCGCGAAGGTCGCTCGTCCCACGCGCGAAGACCCCCTGACGCACCGAGGCCAGCGGAATCGGCAGCAGCGCCGCAACCGCCGTGAGACCGGCGATCATCAGGGCGCCGGTGGTCAGCCAGGTCGCGGTCATCGCCGCCGGCATCCTCAGCTTCCGACGCCGAAGATAGCGCCTCAGGTTCAGAAAGCTGGTCGCCAGCAGCAACCCCATCCCGCTCGCGATGTAGGCGAGGAAATAAAGAAACGTCCACCCTAGGCGATCCTCCGCGACCCCAGGCGCCAGCCATTGCCCGAGGGCATACACCGGCAGTGATCCGACCGTAAAATAGATCAGCCAGACCCCCGGCGCATGCGGGCGCCGGGCCTCCTCCGGCTCGCTGGCCCAGAACTTCCACGAGGGACGATCGGGCATCAGGGTCGAGCTCATCGCGTCCGGATCGTCCTCGGGAACCGGTTCGGGCTCGTCCTCCTCATCAAGGATCGCCGCCGTATCGAGCCCGCTCTGCTGGAGCAGGCCGACGCCCGTATCCTGGTCCTCATCGACGAGGGTACAGTCAAAAGTGAGCTTGTGCGTCGCCCACCAGACGATCCCCATCACCAGCAACAGAAACGGCCGGAACCCGGCCAGCACGGTCCCAACCAGCGCGACCGCCCCACCGAGCGCAGCGCCGTAACCTTTGGCGAGCTCGCCGCCGATCTGCATGCTGATTCGGGTGATGAGGACAATCCCAAAGACGAACCAAAAAAGAATCCAGCGCAGGCGGTCGACCGTCTCGCCCTGATACCAGGTGTCGAGGAGGAAGAACATCAGGCTGCCGACCATCACCATGATGAGCGCCGGCTCGATCGCGGCCACGAGGTAATCGACCAGTGTGCCCTGGGAACGATTGCGGGCCATCGCATGCGGCTCCGGGTCGATTCAGACGAAGAGTTTCACGCAGAGACGCAGAGGGACGCAGAGACGCAGAGACGCAGAGAAGTCAAAACCGGGCTCGAAGACGCCGTGCATGATCTCCGAAATCAGGAACCTTTCCTTTTGAACATTTCATGAATTTCGATTGACGATTCACGTAGTCCTCCTTCGCAATACACTTTCCCGTTCAGCCTAAATAGATGCTTCTCTGCGTCTCTGCGCCCCTCTGCGTCTCTGCGTGAAACAAAACGGCATTCTGATCTTTCTCCGTGAAACTCCGATGTTTCAAAGGGGCGTAACGAGCGAGAGCTCGCAGAACCGATAAAGTTCCTCTTCGTCGGAGAGGGCCCGTACGGGGATGCCCTCGGCGATGAGCGGACCGGCCGAGTCGATCCGCTCGACCTCGTCGAAGGCGAGCAGCACCGCACTGACGGCGAAGCCCTGCCGACGGAGCCGCCCGAGCGAGACGGCCGCCTCGGGGGTGACGTTCGCCAGCACGGCGACGACCGTGGCATCGCGCGGCAGGCGCGGCTCGGCCTCGATCAGAAGGCGGTCAAAGGTCAGGCCGTCGCTCAGTTCGACGCGGGCCAGGGTCTCTCGAATGCGGGCAAAGACCTCGGTTCCGCGTCCGTGAGGGACGACCAGAGGGCGGAGCCGATCATCGTCCTCTCGCATCGAGGCGCGTCGGCGGATGGCATCACGCCCGGCCCGTCCGGAGTCTCGGCGGGCGATCTCGTCTCGGCGTCGGATGCGATCGGCGGCGTCCCGACCGTTGGTGATCAGCCCCACCGGCTGCCCCATCAGCGCGACGGCGTTCGCCAGCGCCACCGCGGCGGTGACGGCCAGCTCGGAGCGCCCCGGCTCATTCCGCGCGGGGTAGCTCTCGCGGTGAAAATCCAGGACGATCGAGGCGCCGGCGATGGTGGAGGCGTCGTAAACCTTGCTGTGCAAAACACCCGTCCGGGCGGTCGCGCGCCAGTGAATCCGGTTCATCGAGTCGCCTGGCTGATACGCTCGAACACCCGAGATCCGCGTCGGATCCTCGAACAATCGATGGGTCAGCCGGATCTCGCCGATCGGCCGACGCGAGGCAATATCGTAGCCCGGCAGCGGAACAATCTTCGGATAGACGATAATATAAACAGGATCGGTAACGACCCGAAACCGCCGATGCAGTCCGAAAAGGTCACCCGTTTCAAGGACCATCGGCCCGACCTGGTAATAGCCTCGCATCGCGAAGTGAAGCTGATAATTCAGCGTCTTCCGCCCGAACGGCCGAAGCATCGCGACGGCGATCCGGCTTCCCTTGACCTCGATCCTCGGCGGCCGGGAAACGATCGCGCCTCGCGGGAGCATCTCCTCGACGAGCGCCCAGGCGATCGGAATCCCGCCCCGGTTCTCAA
This sequence comes from Planctomycetales bacterium, assembly GCA_027451455.1. Classification (GTDB taxonomy): domain Bacteria; phylum Planctomycetota; class Planctomycetia; order Isosphaerales; family Isosphaeraceae; genus JAKAUH01. Next base: position 2,672 of record DAIDJI010000414.1, read on the forward strand.
TCGTGACGACAAACGCGATCGTCTGCCCGACCTCCGCCTCGAACCGGTTGCACTCGCGCGAGACGGCGAGGTTCTCGATCCAGGCCCGGCTGACGAACCGGCTGACGAGCATCAGCCCGAGGACCGCCAGCATCGCGCAGGCGATCAACCCGAGGTTGAGCACAACCGCGAGCACCAGGATTCCGACAATGACGACGAACCATCGCATCAGGCCAGAACCCTCGGTCCGGTCGGCACCGCGACCATGTCGAGCAGCTCCTCAACGACCTGCCTGGTCGTGACCTTGCGGAGCCGGCTCTCGGGCCGGAGAATCAACCGGTGCCCCAGCACGGCATGGGCCATCCGCTTGACCTCATCCGGCGTGACATAGCCTTGCCCGCGAATCGCCGCCATCGCCTGCGACGACCGATAGAGCGCCAGCGACGCCCTCGGGCTCCCGCCAAGCAAGACATCAGGATGTTCTCGACTCTGCCGGATCAGCTCGACGATATAGCGATTGACCTTTTCATCGACGCGAACGGCCCGGACCTCCTGCTGACACCGAAGGATATCCTCGGCGGTGACAACGGCTTGCAGGTCGTCGATCGGGTGGCGGAGCTGGAGCCGGGAAAGCATCGCGGCCTCCTCCTCGGCCGACGGATAACCCAGGCTCAGCCGAACGAGAAATCGGTCGAGCTGTGCCTCGGGGAGTGGAAACGTCCCCTCGTGATCGATGGGGTTCTGCGTCGCGATGACGAGAAACGGCGGGCGAAGGTCGTAGGTCGTCCCGTCCACCGAGACCCGACGTTCGGCCATGGCCTCCAGCAGCGCGGCCTGGGTCCGTGGCGTGGCGCGGTTGATCTCATCGGCGAGGAAGATCTGCGAAAAGATCGGACCAGGCCGGAAGACGAACTCGGTCGTCTTGGGGTTAAAGATCGAGGCGCCGGTGATATCCGTCGGGAGGAGGTCGGGCGTACATTGCACCCGCTTGAAGACCGCCCCGACGCTACTCGCCATCGCCCGCGCCAGCATCGTCTTGGCAACGCCCGGAACATCCTCGAGCAGGATGTGCCCCTCGGAAAAATACGCGACGAGCGCCAGAACGATCTCCGACCGCTTGCCGAGGATCACCTTCTCGACGTTGCCCAGAATCCGCTTTCCGACCACCGTGACTTCCGCCATCGTCCTCCCCCGAAGTGATCCGCCCGCCCGCCGCCCTCGCCAGGCCCGGACATCCAACTTACGCATTCCCCCGGCGATTGCAACGGGGCACGTCGGACAAAAGTCCGAATTGAGGAGGGTATCGCCGGATGACCAGGACGTCGGCGGTTGTGCCCGACCGAGTCAGGTCGCAGCGCTGGCGACGATCATTGATCCGCGCGTGCTCGGGCCGTTTGGTTGTCGAATCGAGAGGCCGCGCCAATCCGTTCTCGACGATCCCGGCGACGGTTCGGGCCGAGATGGGCCTCGACCGGCTACTCGTTCGATGAGAATTCAGTCGCGCCAGGTGGGCTCACACGGTTGGCTCGTCCATCTCCTGATGAACGACTTCCTCGGCTAATCGTTCGAGCCGGAGGGCCAGGGTCTCGCGGGTCATCACGAGAATATAGCCGTCACCATGCCTGGCCAGCGCGCCGACGACAGGATGGCTTAGCAGCTCCATGACGCTCGCGACGTCTTTCGCCGGATAGCGGACGCCCCGCTTCCGGGTCACGAGCATCTTGAAGACCTCCCGCGCGGAGAGCGGCTCCGTGAGCCCGCTCTCGTAGGTCTCACCGAAGAGTTCGACAACGTCGCCGAGCAGTGTTCCCCACCTTTTGCGATCGCTGGCGATCTGGAGGAATTCCGAGGGGAGTTTTTCGATGAGTCCACCGATCCGGAAGATCGAACGATAGGCAAGCAGATCCTGGGGCCAGGCGTCATGAAGCCGCAGCCATTCCACCAGCACAGGCAGCGGAAGGAGGCCGATCCCCTGTTCCTGGGCGTGACCGGAAACCTTCCCGCCGGCGAAGCTTGCCGCGACGACGACGGCATGATCAGCGCGATTGTCGGCCTGGTGATCCTTCAGGCTCAGCACCTCAAGCTGATCGACCTTCCCAGAGCCGCGAGCCTTGGCGTCGCACACGACTGAATATGCCTCGTCGCCGATCGGGGCCTCGACCAGGACGTCGGTCTCGCCCGAGGCGCCGAGTTGCTGGACAGCGAAGCCTAGTGGGTCACTTGGCTTGCGCGTGGCCATAATCCGGCCCTTGGCGTCGCGCGAGCGGTGTTCTGGTATAGGCTCCCGAGCCGCCGAGGCGGTGCCGGCGCTCCCGTTGCCGCTGCCGACGTTTCGCCCGCTTGCCTCCCCACACGAACGGCGTCGGGGCCGCGTCCCAGTGTGCCGCGACGGCCTCGAGCCAGGCGATGATCTGTCCCGTCGACTCGGGGTACCGGCCGTCCAGCGCCCGACGCTTGAGGATCCGCTGCAGGCTCTCCGCCATGTTGAGCCACGACCCGCCCACTGGCGTGTACAAGGGCATGATCCCATGTTCAAACAGCCAGAAGACCAACTCGGGCGTCTTGTGTCCGGCCAGGTTATCCAGCACCAACAGCATCCGTAGCGGCGGCAACTCCGCGAGCAGCTCGGGCCTGATCGTCAGGCCCTCCTGCCACCGCTCCCAGGCCGCACGCCATCCGGTGGTGGGCTCGGCCGGCGGGTCGGGCATTGCGGCGAGAATCTCGGTCAATTCCCGCTTCAGCCAGGGGTGCAGGACCGCGTTGGGGCAGGTGGTCACGCCCTTCAGGCGGAC
>DAIDJI010000415.1 GCA_027451455.1 Planctomycetales bacterium
ATAAAAAATAACTTATCATTAAAATAAAATATTTTATTATATTATTATAAAAAAATAACTTATCATTAAAATACCACAAGGGTAGAAAGCTAGTCTTTAGGCATTCAATTGAAGGTCAAGGCCAAGGTGACCGTGCGGACGAACCTCGACCGGCTGGTCGGCGGTGCGACGGACGAGACCATCATCGCTCGTGTCGGCGAGGGCATCGTCAACGCGATCGGCTCGGCCGACACCCACGAGCAGGTTCTGGAGCGTCCCGACACGATCTCGAAGCGGGTCCTGGAAAAGGGTCTCGACGCCGGGACGGCGTACGAGATTCTCTCGATCGACATCGCCGACGTGGATGTTGGAGACAACATCGGCGCGAATTTGCAGGCGTTGCAGGCCGAGGCCGATACGAGGGTCGCGCGGGCGAAGGCCGAGGAGCGGCGAGCGTTCGCCGTCGCGAAGGAGCAGGAGATGGTCGCGCAGGTGCAGGAGAACCGCGCGAAGGTCGTTCAGGCCGAGGCCGAGGTCCCCAAGGCGATCGCCGAGGCGTTCCGGATGGGGAACATCGGCATCCAGGAATATTACAACCTGCGGAACGTTCAGGCGGACACCGAGATGCGGAGCGCCATCGCCGGCACCGGCAACGCCCGACGCGATAATAACCAGTCGTCGTGAGGGCCGAGCGATCGCAGCCCGGATGCCGACGCCGTCCTGCAGGGTGGGCATCGCCCGCCGGGTGAAGCGAACCATCGGCGGGGAGCGGCCATGAGCCCTCGTGGTCGTCGATGGCCGAAGTCCACCTGACGCGGCTCCCGGTCGAAATCCAGGATGCGTTTCCAATCCGAACCCGATCCACGCCGAAGGACCCCCGGATGAAGCTGGAATTGCTGCTCCAGGTCATAGTCCCGCTGACGTTCCTGGCGATCTGGGCCCTGACCTCGCTGCTCAACCGAGATGCCCAGCCGCTCCCACCGCGACCGGGCACCCGGCCGCCCGGGTCCGGTCCGGGCATGGCCCGAAGCGGTTACGTTCCGCCCTCTCGGCCCGATGCGACCCGGCCGACCTCGCCGAGCCGCCCATCGACCTCGCCCGGCCTCGATCGGTCATCCCCCGGACGATGGACGACGACCACCACGACCGGCCGGTCGTCGCCGTCCTACCGGGGAGGCGACGAGGGGATCGTCATCCTCGACGACGATCGCCGCGAGTCCTCGGGAGCGGGCGGCTCGTCCTCCGCCCGGCCCACGCGCGGGCTCGGGCTCGCAGCTCGGAAGGCGGCGGCGCGGGTCCGTTCAGCGATCCCGGTGCCGGTCCAGCCGCCGGAGCGTCCCCGGACGCTTGCCGGCCTGACCGCCGAGCCGCTCTCTTCCCGGCGCGGCAGGCCGCTGGAGATGACCCCGCTCTCCGCCCCGATCGCGCCCATTACCGCGACGCCATTGACCGTGGACTCCTCCGCGCCCGGCGATGCGGCACGCGTCGTCTTTTCTCCAGCCGACACACCCACGCTCTCCGCCAGCGAACTTGGGTCCATGCTCGCCTCGCCGAAACGGCTCCGCGAGGTCGCCCTGCTCGGCGAGCTCCTTCAGCCTCCGATCTCGCTTCGAGCGCCGAGGCGCCGCCCCTGATCCGGTCAAATTCCGACCGCGACGGTCGCGACGCTGGGGCCGTCGTTCCTTTTGCAGATTCGCGTTAAGGTTTCGCCCGCCCCTGGCCGATCTTACGGTCGACCTGAGATTCTATACGCTCGATGCCAACGGTTTGGCCCGCCCACCCTTTGGGTGGCATCTCCACGGACGGAGTGCGTCGCGTCTCGCCACGCACCTTCTATCCCGACAACTCGTGCTCGCCGTCGAACGAGGGAGATGCTCGATGATGATACTCCGCCGTCCGGGCCCCTGCGCCGCTGTTTCGATGCTGCTCGCGATGTTCTGCGTCCCGCTGCTGTCGGCCCCGGCCCGGGCGACCGACCCCGCACCCATCGCCTGGCGCAACGACTACGGCTCCGCTCTCGCGGAGGCCCGCGCTGCCAATCGCCTCGTCTGGATTCAGTTCACCGGTCCCTGGTGCCCCAACTGTCTCCGGATGGAGCACGACTCATTCCCCGACGCCGATGTTATCGACCATACCCAGACGTCTTACGTCCCGCTGAAGCTTCGATCCGACGTCAACGAGGCCCTCGCTCTGAGCTTCAACCTGACCGGTCTTCCGGCGACGGTCCTGGTCGCTCCCAATCGCGATGTCCTGGCCGTGCATCAGGGTTACCTCGGGCCCGAGGAACTCGACGCGGCTCTTGACCAGGCCCTCGCCGGCTGGCGCGGGCGCCAGGACCTTGCCCGGGCGGAAGACGAGAAGGCGAAGCAGTCGTCGAAGCAAAAGGCCAAGGCCAACGTCGAGGAGCCAGCCGCTTCGGGCTACTGCCTCGTCAGTCTGGTGGATGACCGGAAGCTGGTCAGCGGTCGGGCTGAGCACATCGTCCGGCACGATGGACGATCCTATCGGTTCGCGACCGCCGCACACGCTGAGGCGTTCCGCAAGACACCCGAGCGATACATCCCGGCCAACGGCGGCGATTGCCCGGTCGCGAAGCTCGATCGCGGTTCGTCCCGGCCCGGCGACCCGAGATTCGGTGTTCTCTGCGAGGGACGGCTCTTCCTCTGCGCGAGCCCCGAGGCCCGGCAGACATTCTTTGACGACCCGGGCCGTTACTCGGTGATTGATGTCGCCGAGCAGGGCTTCTGCCCACACTGCCTGGGCGAGTCAGGAATCCTGGTCCGCGGCGAGCCCAGGTACTCTGCCGTCCGCGAGGGCCACCGCTACTGGTTCCCCGACGAATCGCACCGCGACGCCTACCTGGCCTCCGTCACCACCGAAACCGCCCAACGGTGAGCATCCGGTGAATCCGAGAAATCACGAAAAACACAAAGGCCCCGAAAGTTCGGTTGGGCCGGGTGTTTTTCGTGGTTTCACCCAAAACTTTTGCCCAGCCGTGTCGTCTCTGGCGGTGGGAATGCGAGGGATTTGACGGAGAGGCGGGAAAATCCGCTTGATGTCCCGGCGACGAAGGCTTATTGTAACGCCGACCTGATGCCGGGATGCAACGGCAATGGAATGCGACCTCGACGAGGTATCAGGGCAAATGATGTTGCCCCTCCCGAATCCAGCACCTGCGAACCGGTCTTGCACATCGCCCCCGAGGCGGTCGTCGTCCGGTCGTTCGCTCCTCGCGAGCCATCCTCCCGGCGCGGCGGTCGTTGCCGCGATCCAAAGCCTCTGGATGTACGACTTTGAAAGCGCGCGGAAGACGGTCCGTGTCGCGACCGGGAAGGTCGTCGACACGGTCGATCGTCGGCCAAGACCCGTCGCCGCGCCACGGCCCCTCGAGCTAAAGGAGTGACGCCCGATGACCGTACGCTGGAAGCCCCTGATGATCCTCTCGGGCCTGTTCCTGGTCGTGGCCCTGATCGGGGTCGTCGCGATCACGGTGGCGATGATGCCGAAGTCGGCCCAGGGGATTGTCAAGTTGGCCCGCGCGGCCCGCGATGCCGGGCAGTTCGCCAACGCCGAAATCTACTACAAGAAGGCGCTCCAGATCGAGCCCCGCAACCCGGCGATCCACGAGGAATTCGCGGTCCTTTACGCGGCCTGGGAGCCGAAATCGGAGCCGGAGAAGCGGGCCGATCGGCACGCCGAGTGGTATTCTCACATGCGACAGGCCGCCAAGTACGACCAGGCGGCCAGGGGTCCCCGTCGCGAACTGCTCCTCGACGCGATGCACCAGGACCTCGCCAACGATTCGAAGTACTGGGCGAACGAGCTGCTGAGCCGGGCCCCCGAGGACCTCGACGCCCACTACGCCCTCGCCTCGGAGGCCGTCGAGGAGAAGACGCCGAATATCCCCGAGGTTCAGAAACACCTCGAATCGCTGGAGAAGGGCAAGGCGCCAGCCATCCGCCGGCTCTGGATTCGGGTCCGACTGGCCGACCTGGTCGGTAACGCCGCCCTCCGAGCCGCCGCGATCGCCGAGTCGGCCGCCATCCCGGCCGATGCCCTCAAGGACTCGGTAGATCGCCTCGCCGCTCTCCGGACCACGGCCCTGGCCCTCCGGACCACGGACGACGCGAAGGCCCTGCCTGGCCTCGCCGCTCGGCTTCGCACCCAGATCGCGGCGCTCGGGAGACCCGAGGACCTGCCCAAGGAACGCGTCGATCGCCTTCGCGCCCTGCTCGAACAGACCCAGTGGTCGCTCGCCCTCCGCGCCTCGAAGCTTCCCGCCGATCAGAAGAAGGCCGTCGACGCAGTGGTCGACGCGATCGAGGTGGATGTCGAGAGTGTCTTCCGGCAGGTGCTTGCCGAGGGACATCGGCCTGATGTGCAGCTCTATTATTCGTACGCCGCCCACCTCGCTCTCCGCCGAAAGGTCGAGCCGTGCATGGAGGTCGTCGCTCGGGGGCTGAAGGCAGCCCAGGCGACCAAACGGCCAGCACATCTCCCGGTGATGGGCCTCCACAAGATCGCCCTCGACATGATCCTCTCGGGGAACGACGCCGGCCGCTTCGACAAGGCGGCGCCGCACGTCCAGGCCCTGCTCGACGCCCCTGAGGCGCGCTATCAGGCGATCGGCCACATGGTCGCCGGCTCGATCGACCTGGATCGGTCCGGGATCGCCGCTCGCGAGGCCGCGGAAGTGAAGCCGGCCGCCGAAGGCCAGCCGGCCGCAAAGGGAGACACCGAGGCCCCGGCTGTCGCGAAGCTCCGCGCCTCGGCGTTGAATCACCTGCGGCTGGCCGCAGCCGGCCTGCCCGACGTCGCCGAGGCCCAGGCCAAGTACGGCGTCGCATTGGTCCTCTCGCAGGAGCCCAACCTCGGCCGCCAGTATCTCCAGACCGCCCTCCGACTTGGCGGACTCGACGCCCAGTACCAGCTCTGGGCCGCCTGGACAATCCTTCAGGCCGGATATCCCGAGGAGGCCGAGCCGATCGTCCTCGCGATGATCAAGGAGGTCGAACAGGGAAGGTTGCCCGCCGAACTGGCCGGGACCCTGCACCTGCTCCGCGGCGAGCTCTACCAGGCGAGGCGCAGTCCCGAGGATCTCAAGCGCGCCGCTGATGAATTCGCCCGGGCCCGCGCCGGCGGCCAGGCCATCAGCCCAACCGCCGAGATGCGGCTCGCCCAGCTCGACGTTCAGCTTGGCCACTACGATGACGCCCTCAAGCGGCTCCAGGCGATCCGCGCCCGCGGCGAAGGAGGCGCGATCGCCGACCAGCTCACCATTCTGACCCTCGAAGAGAAGGGCGATCGCGCCGCGGCCCGCGACCTGCTCCAGAAGGCCCGCAAGCAGTATCCCCACAGCGCGGAGCTCGTCGGGATCGAGGCCTCGCTCTTCGTGAAGGACGGCAAGCCGGCCGACGCCGATGCCCTGCTGGAAAAGTTCCTCGCCGCGGAGCCC
>DAIDJI010000416.1 GCA_027451455.1 Planctomycetales bacterium
GCGGGGATCCAGCGGTACAGCGTGAAGGCGATCCCGTGCGGCCCGTACGCCCCGGTCAGCTGCCCGACGACGAGGATCATCCCGACGATCCAGGTGAGGATGATCGCGGCGACCGAGATCGAGGCGCCGGGGGCCTCAGCGGCCTCGGAGCTGATGGAGCAGGTCGGAGGTCGTCGCTCGCGCGAGGCGGCCCTGGCTCCGGCGATCGAGCTGACGCCCGGCGAGTCGTCGCTCCGGCTGGCGCGGACCCTGATCCGCAAGTACGACCGGGCGCCCGACGGCCGCCCGATCCGGCTCGACGACCGGCTCTCGCCCGAGGAATTCGCGATCGGCCCCAGCGCCTTCGAGACGGCCGACACCAACCACGACGGCGACCTCGACGCCCGAGAGCTACGGGCCTATCTGGCGAAGGCGCCGATCGACCTCTCGCTGAATGTGGATATCTCGCCCGACGCGGCCGGTCGCTCGACGATCCAGGTGGCCGGCGGGGGCAAACTGGCCGAGGGCGCCCGGGTCCGGCAGCTCGCCGATGGCGACATCGAGCTCGCGGTCGGTCCGATCCGCCTGGACATCCGAATCGAGCCGCCGACCGCCGGCGTCGACGAGGTCCGCCGATCGCTGACCAACCGGTTCAAGGCGGCCGATGGGAATCAAGATGGCTTCCTCGATGGCAAGGAACGTGAGACCCTCGACGCCGCCCGATCGCCGCTGGCCGGGCTTCGCGCCGTGCTGGATCGCGACGGCGACGGCAAGGTCACGCTGCAAGAACTGCTCGACCTCGGCGACCGTCAGGCCGCGGCGGCCCGGCGCCGGCTGCTGGCAACGGTCGACGACGAGGCGAGGGCGATCTTCGGCATCCTCGACACCGATCGCGATCGCCGGCTAAGTGCCCGTGAGGTGATGCGGACGGTCGACCGGGTCTTAACCTGGGACGCCGACACGGACGGCCGGGTGACGCCCGACGAGATCCCGTATCACTTCCTGCTGACGATCGCCCGGGGCAGCCTCCCTGGCCTGACCGGTGCGAATCCGAATGTGAGCGCGCCGGCTCTTTCCACATCCGAAGTTCCTTCCTCGGCCCCGGACTGGTTCCGAAAGATGGACGCGAACCAGGACGGCGACATCTCGCGCCGGGAGTTCCTGGGCCCTCGCGATGCCTTCGAACACCTCGACCGCGACAAGGACGGCCTGATCGACACCGACGAGGCCCGCGGCGCAGGGGTGCGGGGCCAGGAGTGAATCTTGACCTCCCGGAAACGGACGTGGGATCTCGTCCGCGGCCACGCCCCTCGTCCGAAGATTCTCGGTTCAGATCAGCAGCGTCCGCAAGGCGATCGATCGCATCAACGCTGGCACGCGCAAGCCTTCCACTTCGGAGAGAGAAAGCTCGAATTCATCAGCGCTTCTCCTCGCCGAGCAGGTGCTGGCTCGACTGAAGAATCCGACGCTGCCGCGACTTCGACCCGGCCGGCGCCTGGGTCTGGGCCTCAAGGTCGGTCAGATTCGCCTGGCAGAACGGACACTCGACCACCTCGATGTGGAACCGGATGTAATCGGCGAGGCCGGGGTCGAGCACGTCGAGCAGGAAGCTGCCGAGCTGCTGGCGGGTCGGGCAGGTCAGCCGACTTCGGTGCCAGATCGCGCCCAGAGTGTGGAGTTGCGAATCCTGGCGGCCCTGCCGGACCTCTTCGAGCTGGGCGCGCAGCTCGGCCGAGTCGCGGAGCGCCTTTTCCACCCGCGCTGAGTCCTCGGAGCCAAGGGCGTCGGCGAGGTAACTTCGGAGCAGTTCGTCGTCGATCGGGCCCGGCGGTTTCCTCTCGGCTTCGGCGTCGATCATGGCGATACCCTTGTCATCCGCCCCCCAGTTCCTCGAACGAGAGCCCGGCGCGGCGGGCCATCTCCTTGAGCCGGGAGACGGTCTGAAACTTGTAGCTGGCGACGGCCTGCTCGGTGATTCCGAGGAATTTGGCGACGTCCTTGTTGGCCCATCCCTTGACGATCAGGAGCTCCATGCAGCGGAGGCGGTCGTAGTCGCCGCGGGCGAGCCAGTCGTGGACGAGCTGGCCGAGGGATTCGGCCAGGAGACGTTCCTCGGCCTTCCGCCGCTCGCCGCTCCGGGCAATGCTCGACGCCGGCCGTTCCTCGCCCGGAACCTCCTCAAGCGGTCGGCCGTGGTCGTCGGAGCCGAACTGGTCGATCGGCCGACGGCCCTGCCGGCGGAGGTGGTCGGTCAACTTGTGCGCGGCGATCGAGAACAGGTACGCTTCCAACTCGCGCTTTTCGTCGTAGTGCGGCAGACTGGTCAAAAAGCCGATGAACGTCTCCTGGACGACGTCCTCACTGGCGGCCCGGTCGCGGAGCCGGCTATCGACGAACGCGAGCAGCCGCCCCTCGAACCGCTCAATGAGCTGGCGCCAGGCTTCGGCATCGGCACCGCGTACGTTTCGGACCAGAAGGACGTCGGTCTCGCTGGCGGCCATCGGCTCGGTCGGCCCCGGGTTCCACGATCGGGCAATCGGACAGGATCAGCACCCTCCGCATGAGACAATTGTAAACTCCGGACGACCCGCTTGCCTATCCTCCGATCAGGGAGATCGGCCGAAGGTCCGGTGAGGTGCCCGATCGCCAGCTCGGGCCGATCACGCCCAGCCATAATCGAAGTCGGGGCAGCGGTTGGCCTGCAATTCCGAGTAAACCCACTCGATGGTATCCTCGACGGTCCCCAGGAGGTGGATCTTCCCGTTCTCGTGGCAAAACCATCCGCCACGTCCGTCTGCGGTGTAGATCAGCATGTCGCCACCGGGACTCCATCCCATAACAAAGGTCCGAGCCGGATCGATGTCCGCTCCATGATAAGTGTAGTCGAACGTGGTCAGGGGTTCGTGATCACCGCCACCTGCGAGTCCACCCGCGCACCCGAACGGCATCCAACTCACCCGGTCCACGAGCGCGTAGTATTGACGCAACGCGGGCGGCAAGTCCGCCCGGACCGATTCTCGCGCCGGAGTAATCTCAGCGCTTCGCACATCATCCGACCACCATACGATGCCTGCCTCGGTCCATTCCACCGGGATGGACGGGCCCGCCCGATGGAGGTCCAGTTCCCACACACCGTCCGCGATCACGGCCCGGAGCCAGGCAGCCATCGACGGAAATGCGCATCGCTCGGCGACCCGCAAGAAATAAGTGTGAGGATCGTGAAACGCCTCGCGAAGCTGCGGAGTCAGAAGCATCCGATGCGATTTGGGAACTTTCTTGAGATCATCTCCCGGGTAGAGGATGACCGACTTCCCACCGGCTTCGTTCTTTTCCGACCGCATCTTGCAACCTATCTCCACCGAACGAACGCGATGGCCATCGGCGACACTTCGGGGATTTCCCGAAGGCAGGCCCCATGCTCGGCGAGCCTACGCCAGGAATTCCCCTTTCTCGACTCCAGCATTCTACCCCAGGTGCTCATCATGCCGCTCGGACAGGCCCGTGTCGTAGATCCGCTGGAGGTGCGGCGAAGAGACCGACGGCCCCTCGGCCTGCTCAAGCTCCAGAGGCACCACGATCCCTTCAGTCACAAGTGGTCATCCGATGGCGAGACCATCCCGGACGACCGTTCCATCCGCCCCACTCAGGCGCTCTGCGCCAGCGGGTGTCCGGCGAGCCGCTCCAGCACCGCGATCGGCGCCTTCTCCGGGAAGACCAGGCTCGACCGCCGGACGATGAACGTCTGCTCGAGCATGTACTGGCCGCTCAGGCAGGCGTGGCTGGTCCCGTCGGTGAAGACGACCCAGCTCGAACCGGCCGGGAACTCCCATCGATCCTTGCGGCACGACTCCTGAAATTCAGCGTCTTCCTTCATCGCATGGTGAATCCGGAGCATGAACCGGTCGTACGGCGGACGGTCGACCACCGGCAGCCCCAGCCGCGCCGCAACCCGCGCTGAAAGATGCTTGCCCGACTCGAGCAGACCCTCCGGACGGTTCAATCCAACCCGGTCCGCGAACTGACCGGCCAGTTCCTCGAACGGATCGGTCGTGACCCAGACTCGCTCGCGGTCCGGGTGAATGTTGGTGAAGATCCGGAGCAGTCGGTCGCCGTGCGAGGGGCGATTCGGAAAGTTGTCGAAGTGGAGCAAATCATTCCGCGAGTGCAGCGAGACTCTGCGCCCCTGCTCCTCGATCGGTCGGAAGCTTGCGTAGTCGATCTTCCAGTCGGCCGCGTACCGGTTCAGCAGGGTCGCCATGAAGGCAATCGCCCGCCGCGAGTAGTTGCGCAGGATGCCGTGGACCCTCGCCCTCTGTGCGGGGTCCTCCTGATCGACCCCCTTGAGCCGGTCCTCGTGAGGACGGTAGCTCACGTTCTTGTGATACGAGGCGTCGATCTGCTTCTGGGTGACGAGAAAGGCGCGGTCGTCGTCGGAGATCAGCGGCGGCGACTCGGGAAAATAGAATATATCCCCCCCCTCAAGCCCCCCGTATTCGGCCTCCGTCGCCTCCGTGCCGAAACGCTCCGCGCGCAGCGTGATCCTTGCCATTGTGCAACGATCCCTGTCCCGGAGGCCGCGCGTCGATCCGGTCGGACCCCCTCCGGCCGTCCTGGCACGCCGACACCTCACGGGGGATCATAACAGGATCGTCGGATACGAGAAGACGAACCTCATCCTCATTGGTCTCTTGCTCGGCGCCTCAAGTTCCCTGATCCAACCACCCGCTCCGAGCGCCCGACCTATCTTATCCGACCTCTGTGTCTTCCTGTCTCCGCGTTGAATCCGTCCTGTGGATCAGGACGAGATTGCGCGCATAGACGGCCAGACCAATCGACTGCCCAAGGGCAATCACGGGATCGCCGCGTGCCACCGCATACGCAAGCAGCGACCCGCCGCCAAGCAGGCTCAGCCACCAGAACGCCAACGGGACAACGGCGCTCCGCCGTCGCTCCGAGGCAATCCACTGGACCAGAAACCTCGCGGTGAAGAGCCCCTGCCCCACGAACCCGACCGCCAGCCAGAACCTCGGTTGGTCCGACACGGCTCAATCCTCCGCGAGAGCCGCGGCCGGGGCCAGTCGCCGGGTCTCGTCGGCGTCCCAGGCCCGAAGCACCCGGCCCTCAATCGGCCGGCTCATCAACCAGGCCACGCCGAGCAGGTCCAGGATCACCTGGATCGAACGGTTCCCGATGTGGTAGTGCGATCGTCCGTGCACCCGGGCGCGGTGGTTGACCGGAACCTGCACCAACCGGCACCCCTCCCGAATCAAAAGCGGACCGAGGAACCGGTGGGCGCCCCGAAACGCCGGGAGCCGGAGCGCCTCGGCCCGGGGGAAGATCCGGACCGAGCATCCGGTGTCCCGGATCGACTGACCCAGCACGGCATTGCGGACCCGGTTCGCCCACCGCCCAAGAAATCGGCGCGACCA
>DAIDJI010000417.1 GCA_027451455.1 Planctomycetales bacterium
CGTCGGAGCATTGAGATTGCCGTTGGTGATCTGCGGCATGACCGATGAATCGACCACCCGCAGAGCCTCCATGCCGATGACGCGACCGAGCGGATCGACGACGGCGCCCGGATCGTCGGCCGCCACGAGCCCGATTTTCTCCGGTCGTCCGACTCCTGGTTCCGCGGCCTGGAGCTGAAGTACGGCCCCGATGGCGGGGTCTACGTCACAGACTGGTCCGACATCGGCGAGTGCCACGAGAACGACGCCGACAACGCCCATCGCGAAAACGGCCGGATTTTCAAGGTCACCTTCGGCGATCCGAAGCCGGTGAAGGTCGACCTGGCGCTCCGCTCCGATCAGGAGCTGGCCCGATTCCAGTCCCACCCGAACGAGTGGTACGTCCGAACGGCTCGCCGAATCCTCCAGGAACGGGCCGCCGCGGGTCAGGACCTCGGCCCCGCCCATCAGATCCTCCGCGAGATGCTCGTCGACGACACCGACGTCCGCCACCGGCTCCGCGCCCTCTGGACCCTGCACGCGACCGGCGGCCTCGACGAGCCGGCCCGGCTCCAACTGCTCGGCGACCCGAGCCCCGAGGTCCGCGCCTGGTCCGTTCGGCTCCTGGTCGACGACGGCCCGCCATCGGACACGGCGATCGGTCGGCTCTCGGCGATGGCCTACGATGGCCCGAGCGGCGATCGCAGCCCGCTCGTCCGGCTCTACCTCGCCTCGGCGATGCAGCGCATCCCGGTGGAGAAGCGATGGGAGATGGCCATGGGACTGTTCAACGGTGCCCCGGCCGACCTCGACGCCGATCAAACCCGGCTGATCTGGTATGGTGTCGAGCCATTGGTCGCGGCTGATCCGTTCCGGGCGTGGGGCCGGTTGATGCATTCCCGGAACGCGAGGCTCCATCGGTTCCTTGCTCGACGGATGGTGGAAAAGGATCTCGGGGCCATGATGCCGGCGGTCCTGGGGGCGATCTCCGAAGCCGGACTCGAATCCTCACCGACCATCCCGCGCTCGATCCTCGATGGGGTCCTGGAAGCGGTCGCCGGCCGGAAGCGGGTCGAAATGCCAAAATGGTGGCCAGACATCCCGAAGCCAATGGTCGCGAAGGGGGATGCCGAGATCCGCGCGAAGCTCGCCGCGCTGGGGCTGCTGTTCGGCGATCCGGCCGCCGAGGCGGGGCTGCGAGCCGTCGTCGAGGATCGGGGCGCGGATGTGGGCTCCCGGCAATTCGCGATGCGGAACCTGGTCGATCGCCGGGCGGCGGGGCTGCCGCCGGTCCTCTTCCGGCTGCTCGACGACGAGGCGATGCGGGCCCCGGCGATCCGCGCTCTGGCCGCCTTCAACGACCCGAAGACGCCCGCGACGCTCCTCAAACGTTATCCGAACCTCACACCCGCCGAGCGAGACGACGCGATCGCGACCCTGGCCTCGCGGCCGGCCTGGGCGCGGGCGATGATCGAGGCGATCGACTCGAGAACGATCCCCCGGCGCGACGTCAGCACGACGATCGCCCGCCAGGTTCTGGCGTTCGGCGACGGGAAGTTGACGGAGGCGATGGAGAAGGCGTGGGGATCGCTCCGGCCGACGGCCCGTGACAAGGCCCCTCTGATCGCGAAGTACCACGCGATCCTGGCCGATCGTCGTCTGCCGCCGGCCAACCTCGCCCGTGGTCGCCTGCTCTTCGGGCGGATGTGCGGTCAGTGCCACAGGCTCTACGGCGAGGGCGGCGACCTCGGCCCCGACCTGACCGGCTCCGACCGCGCCAACCCCGATTACATCCTCCAGAACGTGCTCGACCCCAGCGCCAGCGTCGGAAAGGATTACACGATGACGACCGTGGCAACGGTCGACGGCCGACTGATCTCGGGGATCGTCCGCGAGCAGACACCCGCCAGCCTGGTGATCCAGTCAGCCACCGATCGGGTCACGATCCCGCGTGAGGACGTCGAGGTGATCAAGCCGTCGAGCGTCTCAATGATGCCCGAGGGACAGCTCGACCCTCTGACCCCTCGCGAGATCCGCGACCTGTTCGCCTACCTGGCGATCGCTCGGCCGTTGCGTCGGGACTGATTCCCACGCCCGATGATGGTGCCCGACTGGTCTTCATGGAGGCACCGGCTCCAACCGGCAATCTTCGCGATCGCTGTGGCTTCGTCCGGGTCGGGAGCTGGAACTCCATCATAACAAGGGTAAGTCACGTGTTGAAAGAAGATGGATTTTTGTAGGAGCCGGCTCCAGCCGGCGATCTTCGCGTGAGCTTATGCTTCGAGCGGGTCGGGAGCTGCAGCTCCCTCCTACAGGGGCGGTTGGTCCGGTCCTACGCGATGGACGATGTGATCGCGCCTTGTAGGAGCCGGCTCCAGCCGGCGATCTTCGTTACGATGTCGAGGGCGATCAGGTTCAGGTCCTGGCGGTCGTCGAGAAATCCGACGCGGACGAGTGGCTCAAGGGGACGGGAGGGAACGATGAAGAGAGTCCCGCTGTCGGAAGTGAAGGATGACCTGTCCAAATACCTCCGCCTCGCCGAGACGGAGGAAGTGGTGATCACCCGGCACGGAAAGCCGGCCGGGATCCTGATCGGATCCGAGTCGGAGGAGGACTGGTTCGATTATCGGCTCGAGAACGACGCCGCATTTCGGCGCCGGATCGAGTCGGCGAGGGCGAGCCTTGGTCGAGGCGAAGGCGTCCGGCTCGAAGACATCCCGGAATAACAAGCTCTGACAAAACTCCTGTGGCAAGAGGTTTGCGCCCTGATCCGGTAGCTTCCTTCACCGAGGCGACTCCCGCCATGGCCTGCTCCCGCATGCCATAGAAGCAATCCGAGCGTTATGCGCTCTGGTTTCCAAGCAACAAAAACTCGCTACGTCCCCGCTTCCCTTCTCGAGCCCGAACGGCGTGAATTCGGACCACCCGGAAGCCGACTTTTACCGCTTCGATGCCTTTTCCACTCCCGCAACCAGGCTCTCGATGATCTTCTCGGGTGTCTTACGCCCATAGATTTCGTCGAAGTAAACAAGGCCGTCGTCGCGAATCACGCCGTCGGCGTCGATCACATAGACGGTTGGCCAGACGCTGACGCCCCACTCCAGGGGGATGCCTTGCTTCGAGCCACCGGGCCAGAACGATCGCCAGTTGATGCCCTCCCTGGCGGAGAACGTTTTCGCTTGCTCGCGGTTGTTGTCGCCGTTGACGCCGATCAGGACAAACGGCCGGCCCTTCATCCTCTCGACCAGGGCCTTCTCGCGAGGCACTAATTCCCTGCACGGGATGCACCAGGTCGCCCAGAACGAGACCATGACGACCTTGCCCCGATAGTCGGAGAGTTTCATCGGTTTGCCGTCGATGTCCTCCCCCTCGACCTCGGGCGCGGTGCGGCCGATGCCAAGGTGGCGCAGCAGGAAAAGCATCCCCTCGGCCTGGTCTCCCAGCGGCGGGAAGAACGTGCCCATGGGTTGCTGATCACCGAACTCCTTGATCGTGCGATCGAAACACGCCTCGGCCTCGCGCGTGTGCTTCTCGGGATCGAGGGAGCGGAGTCGCCGGATTACGACTGGCCCGAAGCGGTCGAGAATCTCTTCGCGGATCTCGCGACGGACAGGGTCGTTGAGATCCCGCGCCGCCGTGGCGAGCTCCTGATAGCACCGGCCCAGACTGAAGCAACAAAGCGCACGCACCCTGGGGTTCTTGCTTCGCTCGACCGCGGCGCGGAGACAAGTTTCGACCTGGGGGCTCTTGACGGCGTCGACCCAGGCGGTACGGCAGAGCGGCAGGATCGCGTCGGAGTCGAGATAATGCTCGGCCACCAAGTCATAAACAACGCCAGCGAGCTCCGCATTGCCCTCCGCTCCCGCCTTGCGGGCCCACATCAGGGCCTCGAGGGCGTCGGGCGCATCTGGATGTCTCTTGACGATGGCCATGGCGCGGCGACCGAGGTCGGCAGCCGTCTCGTAGAAGCGATCGAGGGCCTTCTTCTGTTCGACCTCGGTCGTTCCCGGCTTCCGCCGACTCTCCAGTTCCTCCGACGCCGCAACCAGCTCCTTCTTGAGCGAAGCCAACGTCTCCGTCGGTTTCTCATCCGCCGCCGCGGAGAGAGAGGGCGAAACCAGGACCGCCAGCACCCATATCGCGGGTCGCATGAGCCGCATCATGATCGTTCCCCTGATGTCTGACGATAGTCCGAGGACGAGACAAGAATAGCCGGGCCGGCCGGCGTTGTCGAGGGCTCCGGCGCAAAACCGATGCCAATCAGAGGTTTTGTCAGAGCTTTTAAAGCACCCTCGATGGCCGCATCGGCGAGGCGACGCCTCATCGAGGGGGCGCCGGGTCGCTCCCCTCTCGATCGCCCCACCGGAGCCATTCCGAGGGGTCGGCGTCGGAGGGCATGCGCCAGTCGCCGCGCGGCGAGAGGCTCACCGTCCCCACCTTCGGTCCGTCCGGCACACACGACCGCTTGAATTGCTGTCGGAAGAAGCGCTGGTAGAACATCCGCATCGTCCGCTCGATCACCTCGCGCGGATACTCGCGGGAGAACTTCGCGTGCTCGGCCAGGAACAGCACCTTCTCCGGCGCGTGGCCGCACCGGACGGTGTTGTACAGTATGAAATCGTGCAGCTCGTAAGGCCCAAGCGTCGCCTCGGTCGATTGCTCGATCTCGCCGGCCTGCGAGGCCGGTAAGAGTTCCGGCGAGATCGTCGTCTCCACGATCGAGAGCAGCGTCCGACGCGCCGGTCCCTCGGGGAACTGGTTCATCGCCACGTATCGCACCAGGAATTGCACCAGCGTCTTCGGAATCGAACAGTTCACATTATACATGCTCATGTGGTCACCATTATAGGTAGACCACCCCAGCGCCAGCTCCGAAAGGTCGCCGGTTCCGATCACGAAGCCCTTCGACATCAGCAGGAAGGTTCGCAGCCGGGCCTGGACGTTTTCGAAGACGAGGTCGGAACGTGCCTCGGCCGGCACCCTCGCCAGCGCGGCGCGGAAGGCTTCCAGGCCCATTCCCTCGACGTCGATGCCGAACGGCCGGTGGCCCATCTCGCGGAACGCCTCCAGCGAGAGCGCCCCGATGTCGATCGTATCCGACGAGACGCCCAGGTGCGCCATCAGGTCGAGGGCGTTCGTCCGGGTGCGCTGGGTTGTCCCGAAGCCGGGCATCGTCAGGCCGTGAACCGTCCGGCGGTCACGGCCGATCAGGTCGCAGGTCGTCACCGCGACGAGCAGGGCCAGCGTCGAGTCGAGTCCGCCGGAGATCCCGATGTTCAGCGGGAGGTCAGGCGAAAGCTGCTCGATCCGGCGTGCCAGACCGGCGCACTGGATACCGAAGATCTCGGTGCAACGGCGGTGCAGCTCGGTCCCGCCGGGGACGAACGGGGTCCCGCTGACTTCCCGGCGAAGCCCTGGCATCT
>DAIDJI010000418.1 GCA_027451455.1 Planctomycetales bacterium
CCCTGCTTTTTCAGCAGGGTCGGGAGCGTCAGGCGGCCGGACGCGATCAGCGAGGGCCCGCCGACCCCGGTAAACACGGTCCCGCCCCTCGGAACGCGAAAGGCCAGTTGCCCGGTCATGACACTGTATCGCGAGGGCGTGCAGACCGCGGCCGAGCTATGCGCATCGGTGAACCGCATCCCTTCGCGCGCCAGTCGGTCGAGGTTCGGCGTCTTCAGAATGGGGTTGCCGTGACAGGACAGGTCGCCGTAGCCCTGGTCGTCGGTCATGATCAGCACGACATTCGGCCGACGCCGGGGCGGGGTTGCGCTCTCCGGCGGGGACGCTGCGGTCAAGACAAGCATAACCAGCATGGCCGGGACGAGGGTCTGGACAACGCGATGCCAGCGGCCGCGCACGGCCACAAAGGAAAATCTGCCTCGCATCGCCCGCTCCTCGGTTTGGGAGTCAACAGGGAACAACCCTTCCGGGACGCCGCACGGGGACGGCCGGCGATGGTTGTCGATGTTCCCGATCCTATACCAGGCCACCGACCGACTCAATCCGCTCCACCATTGTGTCGGCGGCTGGTCCGTGGGCCAGTTCGCGGGATTCATTACCCGCTGCTATTCGGCGAGTCTTTGCTCAGGCTCATGAGATTCTCGATCGTCTCCGCGTGAAGTCTTGCGCGATCGAGTTCGGCCCAGTGGGTGATGGAGAGACCTGGAGAACGTCTTCCTGGAGTGTCCTTGAGCCCTGGGCCGGTGAGGCCGGTGTGTAAGAAGATGGGGATCCCCTACGGCCGGGCCGGCAGGGCCAGGGCCATTGCGGCGGCCGCCCAGCCGCTGGCGGCCACGGCGATGAACTGGTCCTTGCCGTAGGGAAAGCCGCTCTCGAAGTAGGGCTGGAACGGATGGCTCCGTGAAGCCACGAACCAGGTGCCGTCGGCCTTCTGCTCGCGAAGCAGGAACGAGAGCCCGCGGCTGTAGTCCGGGTCGTCGGTCGCCAGTCCGCCGACCTGGTGCAGAGCCACGAGCGCGGAGCCGGTCGCATAGGCGTCGCTGGCCAGCTTATCGGTCTGGGCCCAGCCGCCATCGCCACGCTGGGCCGCCAGTAGATCCTTGACCGCGGCGCCGATCTCGGCGGGGGCCGCATCGGCATATTTTAAACCCCAGAGGCGGAAGACGCGATCCTCAGTGTCAACCGGGCGGCTCGCGATCAGCCAGGCCCGGGCATGGCGGATTCGATCCTGGACGGTGCCGGCCTGGCTCCTGGTCGCGTAATACCGCAATCCGCGGAGGGCCAGGGCCGTCGCGGTGAAATGGCTGGCCTCCATCGGCGGGCGCCGTGAGGCGGTGCTCCAGTGGTCAGGGTTTCGCTCAGCCGCCAGCAGGTATCCCGCCACGGCGGCGGTGACCTCGTTCGCGGGCTGACCGCCAACCTCGAGCGTCCACAACGCGTAAGCGCCGCGCTCGACACCTCCGGGCTGTCCCCGCCCCTTGCGATACGCCGCCAGGGCACTCTCCAGGTCGGTCAGCGTCAGGTCGATGGTCCCCTGGAAGGCGTCCTCGTCGATCGCGAGGCCGCGGTCACGGGCTATCTGAAGGGCGACGAGCGGAACCGTCTGATGATGACACGAGAAGCAATCACGCTTCTCGGCATAGACGAGCATACTCTTTTGCAACGGCGGCAGGGCCTTCGTCACCGCGGCCCGAATTCGCTCGAGGGTGGCATCGT
The DNA here is from genome assembly GCA_027451455.1 of Planctomycetales bacterium. GTDB lineage: Bacteria > Planctomycetota > Planctomycetia > Isosphaerales > Isosphaeraceae > JAKAUH01. The sequence continues at coordinate 1,717 of DAIDJI010000418.1, forward strand.
CGGGCTTCGCGAGAGCTCCCGCCTCCTTGCGGGGTTCCGCGGCCTTCGATTGGTCCACGACGGATGGGGCCACCGTGCGGTCGAGATGTCGAAGACGGTCCAGCCCGGCGGCGGTGATCTTCGTGCGGCTGTGCTTCAACTTCTTGAGGTGAGGCAGGGACTCCAGCGCGACGAGGTCCGCGTCGGTCACCCGGGTGCCCTGGAGGGAAAGCTCTTCCAGGTTGGTCAATCCGGCCAGGTGGGTAAGGCCCGCGCCGCTGATCGCGTTGTCATCGAGGGCGAGTCGCCGCAGTCGCGAGAGGCCCCGCAGGTGTCCAAGCCCCGTGTCGGTGATCTTCAGCCCAACAAGGTCGAGCTTTTCGAGGAGGGGAAAGCTTGGCAGGGCTGCCAACCCGGGATCGTCGAGATCCAATTCGACGAGGCTGAGGGCTTTAAGATGCTTAAGCGATCCGAGATGGCTCAGTCCCGGCCCGGATACGTCGCAGGCGCCCACTCCCAGCGTCTCGAGGGCGTTCATCGTCGAGATGTGCTCAAGACCCTTATCGGTGACCTTCGTGTCGAAGAGGAGCAGGCTCCGCAACGACGCCACGCTGCGAAGTTCACCGAGCTGGTCGTCTGTGATGCGCGTGGTGCTCAACCGGATCTCGACGATCGGCCGCCCCGGGTCGCTCTCATCTCGCCGGAGCTGTCCTCCCAGACGCTCGACGAGCGCGACGACAGGATTCCGTTCGGGATCGCTCCCCATGGCCCCGGCCCGCACAGAGCCGATGGCCAGACACCCGAGAACCCACAGGACCGGGAAAAACCGGCCGATGGAAGCCTTGCAACAGAGAGACTGGCCGGGCCTTCTCGGGTCGCTCATCCCAGACCCTCCCATGATACGGGATTGTGGCATTCATCAATCCCGACCATTCTACCGCACCGGCTCCGCTCGTCCCATTCGTCTCCGTCCGCAAGTGGTTTGCGCGACTCGCAGGCCTCCCCTTCCTGGGCCTCCTCTCGCGGACCACCGTCGGGGCCGCTTGCCGCGCCGTCGGCCATCAGTGGAGGTAACACATCCACCATCCCTGAATCACCCTGGGTCTGTTCCCCTCGCAATTCCTCTCGGACCCCCACTCCTGCGACGAGGCCGTCGACCGCTTCCAGAAATTCCGTCACCACCATGGGCTGCCCCCGGTCTCACTCGAGACACCCAGCTACTGCGACGCCCACGCCCGGCTGCCTGAGCCCCGCTACTGGGAGTTGGTCTGCCGCACCGGCCGCTCGATGGGCCGGGAGATGCTCCGGCTGGGGATGCCCTGGCCATACCGGCAGTATGCCCCGCACACTGGCGTACTGGCTCGGCGAGCCGGTTCGGTAATCGGGCCGAGGGCGAGCATGAGACTTCCGGTCACCTCAAAGGGGGTGGGCGGGAATCCATCTTCACCTAACGCGGCGGAGCCGCAACCAAAGAGTCGGAGGACGGTGCTCCTCCCGCATGAGCTGATCGCGCCGGCTATGAACAGCCGATCAGAGTCGGCCACGGATCACAGGATCAGGAGCCCACCGATCCAGGGTCCTTCCCGACAAGGCCGAGCCGCGACCAGTAGGGGCGGCCAAAGTCGGCGCCCTCACGGCAGAATGGGGTTCTCTTGAGGCCCCAGACCACCGGAGGACGCCATGAAGGCGCTGTCGCGCTTCGTCATGAGCTCCTGCGACAACGCCCCGACCTGGTCGAGGGCCTGATCGTCGTCTTCTGCTGCATGGAGTGCTGCCCCAGCTTCCGGCTGGCCTCCGGCGAGGGCCGACCGCGCCTGGTCAACGCGCGGCGGCAAAAGCGTCCTGTATTTCTACTTCCTCGATCCGCAACTGGGCCTGATCCACGTCCGCCTGACGACTTGGTTCCCGTTCACCATCCAGGTCTACGTCAATGGCCACTCCTGGCTGGCCCAGGAGATGCTCAAACGGTGGCTGGGGTTCAACCTCCAGGACAACGCCTTCACGGCCCTGGATGACCCCGAAGTCGCGCAGGAGTTGGCCGATTCGTTCGCCGAGCTCAAGTGGACCAAGATCCTCGATCGCCTGGCGTGCCAGGTCAACCCGTTGATGTTCGAGCGCTGGTTCCGCGGCCTGTGCTATTACTCGGTCGTCGATCAAGCCGAGTACGCCACCGACCTGATCTTCACCGGCCGCGCGGCGCTGGCCGGTCTCTATCCGCGGCTGCTAGATCACGCCGCGGTCAACTTCTCGGGGAGAGACATCCTGAGCTTCCTGGGACGGCGGTTCCATCCCCGGTTCGATGGGAAGGTGCTGACGGATGGCCAGAAGGGGCGTCCTCCCGGTGCGAGGATCAAGCATCGGGTGAAGAAAAACTGGCTGATATGTACGACAAGTTCGGCTGGGTGCTTGGGATTCCCGCGGCCATGCGCACCGCGGCGTGATCCGCCGCGAAAATGCGCGCACGGCGCAGGGATCCTACGGAGTAAGACTTCAATGTCGCGAATCCGGCCCGACCGGCGCCATCGGTCCGGGCCGGTCTCATCACACCCAGCGAGGCCCGGACCGCCGAGTACCTGACCACGCCGATTGCCGAGCACATCGACGCCTATATCGGGAGCCTCGAAGCGAAGGGGGCGAGCCGGGGACACGTTCGGGAATCTCGCCGCATCCTGACAGCCGTTATGTCGTCCTGTTCGTTCCGGGCCCTCGCCGACCTCGACCGGGGCGCCTTCGAACAGCTCTTGAACCGGCCGCGCCAGGCGACGACATCGGCCCGGACACGCAATGCGGACCGGGAGGCGCTGGTGACGTTCTCGAACTGGTGCGTCGAGATGGGCCGGATGGTGTCCAATCCCTTCAAGGCGGTTCCGAAGGCCGATCAAAAGGCGGACCGCCGAAGCTAGCGTCGAGCGATGACCGCCGACGAACTGGCCCGGTTGCTCGACATCGCCCGCCGCCGCCCGTTGCTCGACGCCCTGACCGTCCGGCGGGGCAAGCGGAAAGGCGGGGCGGTCGCGAACGTCCGGCCTGAGATCAGAGAGCAACTCGACGCCCTTGGTCGAGAGCGGGCCTTGATCTACAAGACGCTGGTCCTGACCGGACTTCGCCGGAACGAACTGGCGACTCTGACGGTCGGTCAACTCCACCTCGACGGGCCGACCGCTTACCTGGAACTCGACGCTGCCGACGAGAAATCAAGGGAAGGGAACGCCGTGCCGATCCGGGCCGACCTGGCGGACGACATCCGGGCCTGGCTCGCCGATCGGCTGGCCGCACGCCAGGCGGATGCCCGCCGTCGGGGCGAGCCGATCCCATCCCGGTTGCCCGCGGACACTCGCCTGTTCACGGTCCCGACGGAACTGGTCAAGATCCTCAACCGCGACCTGCGGCTTGCCGGCATCCCCAAGCGCGACGACCGGGGCCGCACACTCGACGTACATGCATTACGACACACGTTCGGCACGCTCTTGAGCAAGGGGGGCGTTGCGCCGCGGACCGCTCAAGCCGCGATGAGGCATTCCGACATCGACCTGACCATGAACACCTACACCGACCCGCGGCTTCAAGCCGGCGGCACGGATCATCCGCACCATCTCGTCCTTGTTGACGCTGAAGCAGGTGCCTGCGGCGCTGACGACGTTCTCCTCCAGCATGAGGCTGCCCATGTCGTCGCAGCCGTAGTGCAGCGCCACCTGGCCCGTCT
>DAIDJI010000419.1 GCA_027451455.1 Planctomycetales bacterium
GGGACTGCGCGGTGCCCTCGAACACGAGTTCCACGCCCCGATCGACGTGGTCTGGGAGGTTGACGCCACCCTCCCGACGTCGCCCGCACCTAGTCAGCCGCGGTCGCGGCCCCGGACGCCGGCCCCGGTCGACGAGGAGGTCATCGCCGAGGTCGTCAGCAAGATGACCGGCATCCCTCTGACCCGGCTCGAGACCGAAGAGACGACCCGCCTGCTCCGGATGGAGGAGGAGATCCAGAAGAAGGTCATCTCCCAGTCCGAGGCGATCCGGCGGATCAGTGAGGCCGTCCGCCGCAGCCGGGCCGGGCTGAAAGATCCGAAACGTCCGATCGGCACCTTTGTTTTCGCTGGCCCGACCGGCGTCGGCAAGACGCTGCTCGCCAAGGCGCTGGCCGAGTTCATGTTCGGCGACACCGACGCGTTGATCCAGATCGACATGTCGGAATACATGGAAAAACACAACGTCTCGCGGCTGATCGGCGCCCCTCCGGGCTACGTCGGCTACGAGGAGGGTGGCCAGCTCACCGAGAAGATCCGCCGCCGGCCCTACGCCGTCATCCTGCTCGACGAGATCGAGAAGGCGCACCCGGACGTGTATAACACGCTCCTCCAGATCATGGAGGAAGGCCGGCTGACCGACAGCTTCGGCCGCAACGTCGACTTCAAGAACACGATCATCATCATGACGACCAATGCCGGAGCCGAGGTCACGTCGCAAACGAACGTGTTCGGCTTCGACCGGGGGCGCGACGACGCCGCCAGCTACGAGCAGATGAAGGAGCGGCTCAAGGTCGCCATCGAGAAGTACTTCCGTCCCGAGTTCCTCAACCGGCTCGACGACGTGATCGTGTTCCACGCGCTCACCAAGGACAACCTCAAGACGATCGTCGACATCGAGCTGGCGAAGATCCGCGGCCGACTGAGCGAGCGGGGCCTGGAGCTTGTCATGAGCGACTCGGCCAAGGAACTTCTGATCGCCCGCGGTTACAACCCCGACTACGGTGCCCGGCCGCTCCGGCGCGCGATCGAGAACATGATCGAGAACCCCCTGGCCGAGGAACTGCTTCGCGGGAACTTCCAGGGCAAGGACAAGATCTACGTCGAGGTGCAGGGCGAGGAAGAGAACCGTCGGTTCAAGTTCAACGCCGTCTCCTCGAAGGACGAGGAGGCCCAGCCGGCCCTCGTCGGCGCCGTCGGCGACTCGGGTGCGGCCGCGGCCGAGGGCAAGAACGCCTGACCTCTCGCCATCGACCGCATCCCGCAAGCAGAAGAGGCCCGCGCCGGGACCATCAATCCCGGGGCGGGCCTCTTCGTCCTTTTGGGCAGGCGTCCTGCGATCCCCATCTTGATGGCCATGGTACGCTCGACTCGAGCCGATTCATCCTTACAAGCCCTGACAGAACGGCGACTGGCTCCGAGTCTTTGAGATGCCTCTCGCCTTTTTGTCAGGGCCTTTTGAACCCGTAGCAAGACGTTGGCCTGGCAGACCTGCGCCATTACACTCGATTAGCTGCCTGGAGGCCCGGGACCGCGCCGAATCATGGCGGCGGCATCTCGTCGCTCGGGCAAGGCGCTCAGCTAACCGTCCGCGACCGGTTCACCTTTGCGTCATGCAGACGAGCCAGGAGGAGTGCTTCATGAACGAGGCTCGAATCCGTCGACGCGGATTCCTCGCGACAGCCGCCGCGACGGCGGCCGGGGTTGGTAGCCTCCGAGTGAGGGTTTACGCCGAGGCCGCGGCAGGCCCTCGGCTATCCATCGGCCCGATACGGCGGGTGGGGTCCGATAGGGCGAAATACTTCGAGCCATGGATCGCCGCTAACCCCCGCGACGCCTCGAACCTCGTGATCGTCGGATCGCACGACCTGAGCGAGGCAACAACTCCGGACCGTTTCCACATGGAACCGGTCGCCTGGTTCAGCCTCGACAAAGGTGCCTCGTGGTCGAAGGGGGAACTCGCCGGCACGGCAGACTTGCCTCGAGGTCCGGCGTTCTTCGCCGACGCCAATGCGACTTTCGCGCCGGATGGGACGGCTTTTTGTGTGTTCATGGGCAGACCCAGGGGGAACCGGAGCGATTTATGGGTCTACCGTTCCGGCGATGGCGGCCGACGCTGGCTGGGCCCGACGATCGTGCCGGGTTTCCTCGACTATCCCCGGCTGGCCGCCGACCTGGATGGCGGCAAGCCCCGCCTCTTCGTCGTCGCCAATGGTCCGGGCGATGGGCCGTGGTTCGGGAACTCGAAGAGGTCCGGTTATGGCTGTGTGGTTCTGAGGTCGGACGATGGTGGCCTGACCTTCTCGGCCGTTAACCTCCTCGCACCGACCGCGCTCCTCCACACGCCGATCGAATCACCGTCCATCCTCCCGAACGGCAGCCTGCTGATCGGGTTCGTGGACTTCCCGGACATGCCTACAGAGAAGCGACCTCAGGCCCACATCACGCACGGCCGCTATTACACCGCCTCGTCGCGGGACGGCGGGGCGACGTTCTCGTTGCCGGCGCCAATCCGGGATACCCGGCTTCACGAAGGCTATGGGGACGGCTTCGTGGCGATCACCGTCGACCGGTCCGATGGTCCGCGTAAAGGTCGGCTCTACGCGCTGACCTACAACCGAAGCGATGATCCCCCCGGCCTCCAGCTCCAGACAAGCCAGGACGCCGTCAACTGGACGCCGCCGGCGGCTGTTCCCGGCCTCCGCGCCGGCCCGACTCCCTATGCGGCCATCGCTCTCTCGTCGCGGGGCGTCCTTGGGTTGTCGTGGATCCAAGGAAACTCCGGGGATCTCGTGCGATTCCATGAGAAGGCGTGGACCTCGAGAGAACATGCCTGGGACCTCTACTTCACCGCCTCGACGGATGGCGGAACGACCTTTTCCGCTCCGTTGCGGGTGCTCCCAACTCCGTCCCGCACCGACGTGCGGTTCCCCAACTGGCCCTATCGCACCGACTACCTCTCCCTCGCCGCCTCGGCCGATGGTGCTTTCCACCTGCTCTGGATCGACACCCGCGACAGCAAGGGAGAGCTCCACTCGACACGAATCGAGATTGTGCCGTAGAGCGGACGAGTAGGCCCGAGGCGAGAGAAGAAAGACCTCGTCGTGATACCAGGCGGGGTGAGTCGAGGTTCCGGTGCGCGGTAGATCGACGAAATCACTCATCCCTGGCTACCCTGCGCCGCGAGGGCGAGCCTGGCTTCGCGGCGGAGCTCTCTCTGCGAGTGGATCCTCGATACCACTTCATTTTCGGAGCGGGAACCATCTACTCCGCCCGCGCGGCCCGCGTCCGTGGTCCTCGACTGGCCCGGCGGCAATCCCCTGCCTGTCGGGACCACCTGCGCCGCATCTGGAACCTGAGCGACCGGCCCCGATGGTCAGACGCCCTCGGAGGATGGCTCGACGGCGTGGTGGTGGCCCGCTTCGAGGAAGCTCGCCTGTCGGACCATCGCCGTACCGGGGGGCCGATGCATCACCCGATCCAGCAGTACCAGGAACGCCGGGACCAGGATTGGACGAACAAGGAACGTGTCGAGCAGGACGCCCAGGCTGAGTGCGAAGCCCAGCTCGCGGAGCGAGGCCAGCTTGCCGACCAGCAGGGCGCCGAACGTACCCGCCATGATCAGCCCGCACGAGCTGATGATCCCTCCGGTGTGCGCCACCGCCCGGCGCGTCCCCTCGGTCACGCCGTACTTCCGCTCCTCCTCCAACACCCTCGCCATCAGGAAGATGTTGTAGTCCTCTCCCACGGCCACCAGGATCACGAACAGGAAGAAGCCGACGATCCAGTCGAGTCCGCCCCAGGGTGCTGGTCCCCGGTGCAGCGCCGAGAAGACCAGGTCGGTCAGCCCGAGCGAGGCCAGGTAGCCCAGAACCACCGTCGCCACCAGGTAGAGGCCGATCCCCGGCCGTCGCAGGAGCACAACCAGAATCACATAGATTCCGATCGTGATCAGAACATACATCCGGCGGAGGTCGGCGGTCGTGACGCGCCGGAGGTCGTTGACCATCGACGTCGAGCCCGCCATGCCGATCGCACGGGTACCGGCGATTGGCTGGCCCTCCTCGGTCGCCTCGTCGAGGACACCGCGGACCCGCTCCAGTGTGTCGAGGCTAATCTGCGAGAAGGGGTCGGTTTTGAAAACGATGTCGAACCGGGTGATGTGGCCAGCGTCGGCGGAATCGGTCGGCTTGACGCCGACGTAACGCGAGATGGCCCCCCGGCGGAGGAGATCGTCGGTGAAGCCGCCGAAAAACCCGCGTTCGGGCCCGCCGAGCGGCCGTCCGACCGGCTGCGTGAGCGACCGGACCTCGGCGACGTTCTCGATGGCGAGCAGGCGCCGGCTGACCTCGGCGATCGCGGTACGGCCGGCCTCGGTGCGGAAGTCGAGCCTTGGATTGTCAACCAGAGCCGTCGCCGGACTAAGCTCCCCAACTGCGAAATGCCGGCGGATCATCTCCGAGCCGACGACACTTGGTCGGTCGGGGTCAAGATCGGCGAGCTGGTTGTAGCTCGGCCGGGCCCGGTAGCCGACCACCGCCAGCGGGAGCAGGGCGACCAGGCAGACCGAGAGAATCGCCCCCGGATGCCGGACGATCAGGTCGGCCGCGTAAATCCAGAAACCGGGTGCAGGGGCCTCGTCGAAATCCGAGTCGTCCTCGACTGGACCTCCCTCCCGACGGACCTCGCGAAACGGCCAGTAGATCGCGCCCTGAAGCAGGGCGAGCATCGAGGGTGCCATCGTTAGCGAGGCCAGCAGCGCAACGGCCAGGCTCACTGCGATCGTCGGTCCGGTGTACTTGATCTTCGCGAAGTTGGAGAAGAACAGCATGCCCAGGCCGACGATCACTGTTCCGGCCGAGGCCACCAGGGCCCCGCCCACCTGTTCGATTGCATGCCGGAGTGCGTCAACGCGGCTCCGACCCCGCTTCAGCTCCTCGGTGTATCGGGCGATCAGGAAGAGGCAGTAGTCGGTCCCCGCTCCGAAGAGCACGACCACGACGAAAACCTTGGTGATGTTGATCACCTGGAAGCCAATATCGGGGAACTTCGTCAGCATCGCGACCGATCGGAGCGAGACGACCACCGAGAGCGCGATCGTCACCAGCGGAATCATCGCCAGGAGCGGAGATCGGTAGACGATCAGGAGGATGGCGCCAACATGCAGCGCCAGGCCGTGCCGGTGCTGCGCCCCGAGAAGCCCCTGGTGGGCACCGGGGTCGAGCGCGTCACCGCCGTGGACTCCGGCACCGCGGTCACCGCGCTGCGAGGCGGCGTGGTCGACTATGTCGACAGCGCGCGCATCGTGGTGCGCGTGCATGACGAGGAAACCCAGGCCGGCGAGGTCGGCGTGACGGAGCACGTCTTCGGGGGACGCTCCGGGCGCGGCCAGCCCGACGC
>DAIDJI010000420.1 GCA_027451455.1 Planctomycetales bacterium
CGATTGGGCTGGGGCGGGTGATTGCGGGTGAGTCGGCGCGGCTTCAGTGCAGGCTGGTGGATCTCGACCCTTCGGCCGTTGATGGGGGATCTGGGGCGATCCTCGCCGAGATCCGGTCGGATGACGACGAGGATGAGGTTGCCTGGCGCGGGGATGTTCGGCTCGTCCATCGATTCCAGCCAGCGCCTGGGTTGCCGCCGGAGGGGCAGGGCGCGCCGATCCCCGAGCAGATGCCGTATCGCCTGGCCGTCCGGCAGGTGGGAACGCTCGACGCGATCGCGATCCAGGCCGTCGATCGTCGAGAGCCGGGATCGGGCGAGGTCGCCATTGCGGTCGTCGCCGCTGGGCTCAATTTCAGCGACGTGATGAAGGCGCTGGGGATGTATCCCGGGCTTGCCGAGGGGCCGATTCCTCTCGGAGCCGAGTGCGCCGGGCGGATCGCGGCGGTCGGCGAGGGCGTCACGGAATGGGCGATCGGCGATGAGGTCGTGGCGGTCGCCGGGTTCGCGATGGGGAGCCTCGTCATCGCCCGCGCCGAGCTGGTCGCGCGGAAGCCGGCCCGGCTCACCTTTGAGGAGGCCGCGACGCTCCCGATCGCCTTCCTGACGGCCTCGTATGCTCTCGAATACCTGGGACGGCTGACGGCCGGCGAGTCGGTCCTGATCCACGCGGCGACGGGCGGAGTCGGGCTCGCGGCCGTGCAGATCGCCCGGTCGATCGGGGCCAGGATCTTCGCGACGGCGGGATCGGCCGAGAAGCGCGAATATCTGCATGCGATCAGGATCGAGGGAGCGATGGACTCGCGCTCGCTCGACTTCGCGGATGAGGTACTCGATCGAACCGGTGGACGAGGCGTCGATGCGATCCTTAACAGCCTGCCGGGCGAGGCGATCGCTCGGGGGATGGGCATTCTCGCCGATTACGGGCGATTCCTTGAGATCGGCAAGCGCGACATCTATCAGAATACGAGGCTCGGTCTGGAGCCGTTCCGCAAGAATCTTTCGTTCTCGGCGATCGACCTCGACCGCGTGATCCGAGAGCGGCCCGCGTTGCTGGGCTCGATGCTTCGCGCGATCGTGAAGCGGATCGAGCTGGGCGAGCTGGAGCCGCTTCCGCACGGCGAGTGGCCGATCGGGCGGGCGGTGGAGGCGTTCCGATTCATGCAGTCGGGCCGGCACATCGGCAAGGTCGTGCTGACGTTCGGCGACCGGCCCGAGGGGATCGTCGCGGGCGAGGACGAGCCGCTCGTCTTCCGCCGAGACGCCAGCTACCTGATTACCGGCGGCCTGGGCGGGTTCGGACTCGCCCTGGCCCGGTGGATGGCCGACCGAGGCGCGGGGACGCTCGTGCTGGTCGGGCGTCGGGGCGCCGAGGCACCCGAGGCGCCCGAGGCCCTCGCCGACCTGGAACGGCGCGGGGCGAGAGTGGTTGTTCGCGCGGCGGATGTGACGAGAGCGGAGGACGTCGCCGCGACGCTCGCCGCGATCGACTGCGAGCTTCCGACGCTTCGCGGAGTCTTCCACGCGGCGATGGTGCTGGAAGACGCTCTGCTGGTGAATCTCGACCGCGAGCGAATCGCTCGCGTGCTGGCGCCAAAACTTGAGGGGACTTGGAACCTTCACCTTGCGACGAGGAATCGCTCACTCGATCATTTTGTGATGTTCTCGTCGCTATCGAGCGTCTTCGGGCACGCGGGGCAGGGGGCGTATGCTTCGGCGAACGCCTTTCTCGACGCGATGGCCTGGCATCGCCGGTCGCTCGGTCTGCCGGCGACGACGATCAACTGGGGCCACCTGGGCGAGGTCGGATACCTGGCGCGTCGGGCCGAGCTGGGCGATCGGCTGGAGCGCCAGGGTGTGCTGAGCTTCCGGGTTGCGCAGGCGATGGCGGCACTGGAAAAGGTACTCTTGCGCCGCCATGTGCAGGTAAGTGTGATGCGGGTGGAGTGGTCGCGATGGAGTGGGCTCGGCGTGACGGGCCGCGTTTCGCCTCGGTTCGCGCACCTCTGCCGTCGGGACGGGGCTGAGAATCGATTGGCGAGGGGCGGTCTGGCGGGTGTCGACGCGATCCTCGCGGCCGACCCGGCCGATCGGTCGATCCTGGTCGGGACTCTGCTCCGGGACAAGTTCGGTCGCGTCCTGGGAATGCCGCCCGACCGGCTGGAGGGGGATCGTCCGCTGCTTCAGCTTGGGATCGATTCGCTGATGGCCGTCGAACTGCGGAACTGGGTCCATCACGAGTTGCGGGTTGACCTGCCGATCGTCGAGCTGATGCGATGTCCGGGGCTGGACGGCCTCGCCGCCGTGCTGGCCGATCGAATTGCCGAGGAGCCCTCGCTGTCGCCCTCGCCAGAGGCGGTTCGGATCGACCGGGTGGAATCGCATCCGCCCGTTGAGGCGCCGCCGATGGAGATCCTCTCTCGGATCGAGGACCTGCCCGGCGACCAGGTGGACGCGATGTTGATGGCGCTTCTCAACGGGGAAGGTCGTGTGTCATGACGATCGCCGCGCGACCTTTCGAGGGGATGTCGATCGACGAGAAGCGCCGACTGCTGGCGCGGCTCCTGCGTGAGAAGGCCGAGCGGTCGGCGGTTTTTCCGCTCTCGCACGGCCAGCGCGGGCTCTGGTCACTGCACCAGATGGATCCCGAGGGCTCGGCGTATCACGTCTGTTATCCCTCGCGGATTCGATCGCCGCTTGATCTGCCGGCGTTCCGGCGGGCCGTGCAGCAACTGGTGGCGCGTCATCCGGGTTTGCGGACGACGTTCGAGGAGCGAGACGGCCAGCTCTGGCAGCGGGTCCACGAGAATCCGCCGCTCCCGCTCGAATTCACGGATGCCTCGGCCTGGGACGAGGCCGAGCTACGACGGCGGCTCGACGAGGAGGCGCATCGATCGTTCGACCTGGAGCGCGGCCCCCTGATGCGGATGCACCTGTTCCGCCGGGCCGACGACGACCACATTTTCCTGCTGACGGTCCACCACATTGTCGGCGATTTCTGGTCGCTGGTGCTGGTGCTGGAGGAGATGCAGGCGCTTTATCCGTCGGCCGTTGAGGGGCGATCGGCCGACCTGCCGGCGCCGGCACGCGAGTATCGCGACTTTGTCCGGTGGCAGGAGGAGTTGCTCGCGGGTCCCGAGGGAGACCGGCTCTGGTCGTACTGGGAGCGGCAGCTTGCCGGCGCCCCCACCGTGCTCGACCTGCCGACCGACCATCCCCGGCCGCCGGTTTTCACCCATCGGGGCGGGGCGGTCCCCTGGCGGCTCGACGCCGGGCTCGTCCGCCGGCTCAAGTCGCTCGCCGCGAGCGAGGCGACGACCCTTTATGCCGTCCTCCTCGCCGCGTTCCAGGTGCAGCTTGGGCATGAAACGGGCCAGGACGATTTCCTTGTCGGCTCGCCGTTCGCCGGACGAACGCGTCCCGGGTTTGAGGATGTGATTGGTTATTTCATCAACATGCTTCCGCTGCGCGCGGACCTCAGGGGCGATCCGACGTTCCGCGAGCATCTGGGCCGGGTCAGGACGACGGTCCTCGACGCGATGCAGCATCAGGACTATCCCTTTGGGATGATCGTCGAGCGGATGGTTGCTGGCCGGGATCTGTCGAGGGCGCCGATGGTCCAGGTCTCGTTCACGCTGGAGAAGGCGCACCGGTCCCGGCAGCTCGGCGCCTGGCGGTTCTTCTTGCCTCCCTCGGGCGCCACGCTGACGGTCGGCGGGCTTCAGGTTGAGCAATACTATGTCGAGCTGCAATCGAGCCAGTCGGACCTGGAAATGGCCTTCGAGGAGGGAGACGGGACGGTTGAAGGGATGCTCCGATTCAACCGCGACCTCTTCGACGAGGCGACGGTCCGGCGGATGGTCGGGCATTTCCTCACGATCCTCGAAGGCGTTGCCGAGGATGCGGGGCAAAGGCTCTCTCGGCTCCCCTGGCTGACCGAGGACGAGCGCCGGCAGGTGCTGCACGAGTGGAACAATACGGATGTCGACTTTCCCCGAGGGGTCTGTCTGCACCATTTCTTCGAACGTCAGGCCGCGCGCACGCCTGAGGCAGTCGCGATATCCTGCGACGCCGGGGTGACAACCTATGCCGAGCTGGAGGTCCGGGCCAACCGGCTGGCGCATCGGCTGCAAAAGATGGGTGCCGGGCCTGGTGCCCGTGTCGGACTTTTCTTCCGGCGGTCGCCCGAGACGATTGTCTCGATCCTGGGGGTGCTGAAGGCGGGCGCTGCGTATGTACCGCTCGATCCGGCCTCGCCTGCGGATCGCCTGCGGACGATCCTTGACGACACGCGACCCTGTGCGATCGTCACCGGTCGGGCGCTCCGCGAGGAGATCCCCGCCATCGGGATTCCGATCGTCTGCGTTGAGGATGCCGACTCGTCCGAGCCATCGAGCCCGCCAACGAGCGGCGTTTGCGAGGACGATCTGGCCTATATCATGTACACGTCGGGATCGACGGGTCGGCCGAAGGGAGTGATGATTGAGCATCGGGCGATCGCGAACACGATTCAGTGGCGGGATCGCGATGTGCCGGTTCACGCCGACGATGTGGTGCTGAACAACTTACCTTACACCTTCGACCCGTCAGTGGCCTTGATCTTCCCTGCGCTTGGGGCGGGGGCGCGCATGGTGCAGGCCGAACCGGGCGAGGAGTACGATCCGCACCGGTTGCTGGAGCGTGTGATCGACCAGGGGGTGACGATCCTGGAGGTTCCGCCCGCGGTCCTTCGGGTGATGCTCGACGACCCGCTGATGCGGGAATGTCGATCGCTTCGCTGGATCTGCTGCGGCGGCGAGTCGATGCCGCCGGAGCTTCCGCGCCGGCTGTTCGAGATCCTGGATGTGGAATTGTACAATCTTTACGGGCCGACGGAAGCGTCGGTCGATGCGACCGGCTGGGCCTGCCAGCGCGGTGGGCCGAGGTGGGTTGTTCCGATTGGTCGGCCGATCGCGAACGTCCGGACGTACATCCTGGATCGCGACGGCCAGCCGGTGGCGCCGGGTGTTCCGGGCGAGCTTTTTATCGGTGGCGCGGGGCTGGCGCGCGGTTACTGGAACGACCCGGCGCTGACGGCCGAACGATTCGTCCCCGACCCGTTCGGCGGCGGCCGGCTCTATCGGACCGGCGACCGTTGCCGATGGCTCTCCGACGGCCAGATTGAGTTTCTCGGCCGGCTCGATCATCAGGTGAAGGTTCGCGGATTTCGGATCGAGACGGGCGAGGTGGAATCGGCCCTGGTGGCGCATCCGGGAGTTCGCGAGGCGGTCGTCGCCGTTCAACCGGGGGCCGCACGGCTGGTGGCGTATCTGATCGGCGAGGACGTTTCGGCGGAAGGATTGCGTCGGCATTTGAAGGAGCGGTTACCCGAATACATGATTCCATCGGCGTTTGT